>QHZK01000110.1 GCA_003224635.1 Acidobacteriota bacterium
CGGGCAGGATTGCGTGCTCGTTGCCCGGGCGCGCAGCATTCTCCGAGAAGCTAACTTGCCCGAGGATCGCTTTGTGACCCTCGTAGAATGCGTGGTGGCAAGTGATGTGAGGTCGTGGGCTGAGGGCACTGCTTGATCTGAAGAAAGTATGGCAACGAGACCGGATGACGACTTGCGACCAGAGTACGATCTCTCAAGGCTCAAAGGCGGAGTACGGGCCAAGTATTACCGGCAGGCAAAGGCCGGCACGAACGTCGTGTTTCTCGATCCCGATGTCGCCAAAGTGTTCACCGATTCGGCGGCGGTTAATCAGGTCTTGCGGCTGCTCGTCCGGCTTGCTGAGACGAATATTCCGGTGCCGACTCGGCCCAAGACGCGGCCGAGCCGCCGTCGACGAACGAGCAAGAAACCGAAGACCGGCCGAAAGTAGCAAGTAGCGCGACCTTGCTTTTGAAGGTCCCGCGGCTTCTCTGACCAAGGACCGCAGACCTCAAAAACGAGGTCTGCGCTACCCCTGACTTCAGCTACTGACAACTGACCACTTGACCCCATGATGCTTCGAAAAAAGATTGCCATCCTGACCCTGAGCGTGGGCGCGGGACACGTGCGCGCGGCCGAGGAGATCCAGCGCGCGCTGGCCGACCGCGAAGACCACACGGAAGCGCGCCTGCTCGACGCGGTAGAGCTGGGCAGCGCGTGGTTTCGCCGGCTCTACGTCGAGCCCTACTGGTGGATGCTTCGGCGCACGCCTGGCGTATGGCGGCGGCTTTTCGAGCGCCGCCAGAGGAAGCGGCACCGTTCGACCGCGCCGCGCTGGCTGTTTCGTTACGGCTGCCGGGGCCTGCTCGACGAGCTCAAGGCGTTCGCGCCGCACCTGGTGATCTCGACGGAAATAGGCGCGGCGGAGACGGCCGCGGTGGGCAAGCGCGGAGGCTGGTCGAACACGCCCGTTCTCGCCGTGGTGACGGATTTTCAAAGCGAGCCGCCCTGGGTGCAGCGCGAAATCGATTTCTACTGCGTGGCCACGGACGAATCGAGGTCGCAGCTCATCGGCTGGGGGGTCTCGCCGAACCGCGTCCTGGTGTGCGGCATACCCATCGACCCGGCCTTCGCTTTGGCCTACGACAAGCCCGGCCTGATGAAGTCGATGGGCCTTGCCGAGGGGCGGCCCGTCGTCCTGGTGATGGGCGGGGGCATGGGGCCTGTGCCGCTCGACGAAATCATCCTCAACCTCGAGCGATGCCGGCTGCCTCTCCAGGCGCTCGTCGTCACGGGCCGGAACGAGCAGATGAAAGCTCAGGCCGAGAGCCTGCGCGGGAAGGTGGCCGTTGGCCTCCGCGTGTTGGGCTGGAGTGACAATGTTCCGGAATTGATGGCCGTCGCCGACCTGCTCATTACCAAGCCCGGAGGGTTGACCACCGCCGAGGCCATGGCGATGGGCCTGCCCATGGTGTTGACCCATCCGATTCCGGGTCCGGAGGAGCGAAACCTCGATTACCTGACGCGCAACGGCGTGGCGCTGGCGGCGCCGACGCTTCGGGAAATCCCTGATCTGGCGCTTCGAATTTTGAGTGGCGACAGCGAGCGTCGCGAGATGGCGCGCCGGGCGCGGGAGCTGGCGCGTCCCGACGCCGCTCATGCGGTCGCTCAGGTGGCGCGAGCCTTGCTCGAGCAGGGCAGCTACATCGAGCTGCTGGCCTACCCCCCGACGCGATCGGATGATTCGGCGTATGTGATGTTCCTTGGTCCGTTGTAGTGGTCCTTGGTTTTTTGCCCTTTGTCTAATAGACAGCGACATAAGGCGTTTGCATTTCAATGTAGCGGCGGTCTGTGACCGCCGGTCGGCGCTCATAGAGCGCTGATACAACTCATGTCGCTCTGTAGCGCCAAACCGTCGCCTTCTTCGTGCCGCGCGACGATTTCTGTTCGTGCCAGTGATGCCTTTGTGTCCTCTTGTGGTCCAAACAAGACGTCTCAACACTGAGTTCACTGAGATGCTCCGTGCACTCCGTGTTAAACCCTCAAACGCACAGAGGACACGGAGAATCTTTTTTGGTTGCGGCCGGCGGCCCGCTCTGCATAACAAGTCACAAGTAAGGATGACTAACTACTCCTGATGCTGACCGCGGTCCGCAAACTCGTCGAACGCGCGCTGATCGGTGATTCGGCGCCTGCCCTGGTTCGCTTCGCCAAGACTGTGCCGCGGCCGATACGCAAACTCGTCGAACGCGCGGTGATCGGTGATTCGGCGCCTGCGCTCGTTCGCTTCGGCAGGACTGTGCCGCGGCCGTTCATCCGACGGCTCCAGGCGGAGAGCTTCCGCGATGTGTTTCGCTACGCCGCCCGGCGGCAAAAATTTCTGGCCCGCAAGCTGCGCGAGGCCGGAATTGATCCCGCGCGGGTGCGCGGCCCCGAGGACCTGGGCCACGTCTTCACCACGGCCGACGACCTGCTGGGCTTGCCTCCAGAGGACTTCCTTTGCCGGGAGCCGCAGGCGGTGTTTGAAACTACGGGCACGTCAGGAGCGCCGAAGCGAACTTACTTCAGCTACGAGGAGATCGAGGCCGCGGCCCACCACGAGGGCGCGGCGCTCTACCAGAACGGCGTGCGTCCGGGCGACCGCGTGGTTTGCGCGTTTGACGCGGGCTATTGGATCAGCAGTTGGGTCACGTTCCTGGCCTGCAAAAAAATGGGAGTGTTCTGCTCGGCGGTGGGCAAGCCCCAGCCCAAGGACCTTTACTCGCGCCTGGGGCTCTACCGCTACAACGTGATCGTCGCCGATCCCACCTGGCTCGTGAGCCTGAGCGAGATCGCGGAGAAGCAGGGCGCGTTTCCCGTCAAGCTGATTCTGGCCGCCGGCGACCGCATGACGGACGTCTATCGCAGCTACGTTCAGGACGTGTGGAAGGCCCCCGTCATCCTGGGATACGGCTCGACCGAGGCGGGAGGCGGTCTCGGCATGGAGTGCCGCGAGCGCGCCGGCTATCACGTGGATGAGTTCGACTTCCTGCTCGAGATCGCCGAGCCGGACGCGGAGGGCTACGGCGAGCTGGTGATGACCACGCTCGCGCGCCGGACGATGCCGCTCATTCGCTATCGGGTGCGCGACGTGACGCGGTTCATCGACGAGCCGTGCCCGTGCGGCGTGACTCTGCGCCGGATATCGCGGATCAGGGGGCGCCGCGATGAGATGGTGGTGATGGGCGCGGGCAATATGCACCCGGAGATCTTCGAGCGCGTGCTCCACGACGTCGAAGGACTCTCCGACCGGTGGCAGGTAGCCGTGCGGCAGGAGGGTATCCGCGACATTCTGGAGTTTCGCCTGGAGCTTGCGAACGGGACGAGCCCGCCCGCCGTCGAACAGGCCGTGCGCCGCAACATCGAGTCGCGCTACCCTGAGGTCTGGACCAATCATGTCTGCGGGATGTATCAACTGGCGTTTCGATTTCTGCCGGCGGGATTACTCGGGCAGGGGCGAAAGCCGAAGCGGCTGGTGGACGAACGCCAATTCTGAGCGATGAATCATGAATGATGAATTATGGACTCGCCCCATCGTCTTCTGCGATTTTGACGGCACTGTCACTCAGACCGACGTCACGGACGAAATTCTGACCAGGCTCGCGGACCCCGCCTGGCGCGACGTCGAGCAGGAGTGGGTGCGGGGCGAGATCGGCTCGCGGGAGTGCCTCGAGCGGCAGATGGTCCTGGTCCGGGCGTCAGCGCGGGAACTGAACGCCCTGATCGATGCCATCCCGGTCGATCCCGGCTTCGTGGATTTTTGCCGCTTCGTGGAGGACCGCGCGCTGCCGTTCTACGTGGTGAGCGACGGCTTCGATTACGTCATCCGGCGCGTGCTGAGGCGCTCCGGAGTGGATAGGCGCCTTCGGAACGGCCAGCATCTTTGCGCGAGCCAGCTTCGCGTTCGAGGGCGGCGCGCGCTCACTCGGTTTCCTCATCCGGCCGCCGGCTGCGAACACGGCTGCGCGACGTGCAAGGCGGGCGTCATGAAGCGCCTGGGTCGCGGCCACGCTCCCGTGATCTTCATCGGCGACGGGCTCTCCGACCGCTTCGCGGTGCGCGAAGCCGACCTGGTGTTTGCAAAACACGACCTGCTCCAATATTGCCTCGCGAACGGCATCGCCTTCGAGCCCTTTCGAGCGTTTGCGGACGTTCAGGCGCGGCTTGGAAAGACAGTCGACAGTCGACAGTCAAAAGTTGAAAGTCGAATGGCCCTCGGAGTCTCGTAGGGGAGCACTTTTATGGCGCTCCGGTTTTCGCTGACCGGGACACGAGAGGGTGTAAAGGAGCGCCCGCGTCGTGTTCCCGTTTGGAGGGAGACAATGCGCGGGAGGGCCATGCAGGCATTCCCCAACCTCTCAGCTCTCCCACAAGTTGGAGGCAGATCCACTTGCTTGATCCCCGTACCACAACAAAAACGGCGGAGTTGCTCGAGCTCGAGCGGAAATACTGCTCCTTTGGCGACACGGTCCATTATCTCGAGCCGCCGAAAGTCTTCGTGAACTGCGAGGGCTCGTATCTCTACGACGAGGATGGGACGCCGTACCTCGACCTCCAGATGTGGTATTCGGCCGCGAGCTTCGGCTATAAAAACCCGCGCCTGAACGCGGCCCTGAAGCGTCAGATCGACCGCCTGCCGCAGCTCGCCTGCCAGTACTTGCACGCGGAGAAGGTCGGGGTCGCGGCGCGCATCGCGCAGTACTGCGAGAAGCGCTTCGGCGTGAAAGGACGCGTGCAGTTTAACGTGGGCGGCTCGCAGGCCATCGAGGACTCGCTCAAGATCGTCCGCAACGCGACGGGCAAGAACCTGATGTTCGCTTTCATGGGCGGCTATCACGGGCGAACGCTCGGCGCGTCAGCGATCACTTCCAGTTTCCGCTACCGGCGGCGCTACGGCCACTTCGGCGACCGCGCCCAGTTCATCTTCTATCCGTACTGCTTCCGGTGCATCTACGGCCTCACCCGCCCCGCCTGTGACATCTACTGCGAGGGCCAGTTCGAAAAGCTCTTCGAGAGCGAATACCACTCCGTGTGGGACGCGAAGGCCGGGGCTTCCGAATACGGCGCGTTCTATATCGAGCCGGTGCAAGGGACCGGCGGCTACGTCATCCCGCCTCGGGAATACTTCACGCGGCTCAAGTCCACCTGCGACCGGCACAAGATCCTGATTGTGGACGACGAGATCCAGATGGGCTTCTACCGCACCGGCAAGTTCTGGGCGGTCGAGCACCTGGGCATCACGCCGGATATCATCGTGTTCGGCAAGGCGCTCACCAACGGCTTGAACCCGCTGGCCGGGCTTTGGGCGCGCGAGGAGCTGATCGCGCCCGAAGTCTTCCCGCCCGGCTCGACGCACTCCACGTTTTCCTCGAATACGCTGGGCACGGCGGTCGCGCTCGAGACGCTCAAGATGCTCGAAGAGGCCGACTACGAGAAGCTGGTGAACGAAAAGGGAGCGTATTTCCTCGCCGGGCTGAAAGACCTCCAGCGCCGCCATCCGGAGGCGATTGGCAGCGTCGACGGTCTCGGCCTCGCGCTGCGCATCGAAGTCTGCAAGGCCGACGGCACGACGCCCGACCGCGAGATCACCGACCGCATTTTCGCCGAGGGTCTGAAGGGGAATCTCGAAGCGCGCGGGCGCCGCTACGGCCTGGTGCTCGACGTGGGCGGCTACTACAAGAACGTGTTTACGCTCGCGCCATCGTTCACCATCACGCGCGACGAAATCGACCTCGCGCTCGAGCTGCTCGATCAGTTGTTCCGGCGCTGCCGCTCTGGTTGACCGCGCCTGGGGAAATTAGAAATCGGAAGTCAGAAATCAGAATGAGAAATCAGAGCGCTAAGCCAAAATAAGGAGGCGGCGGCTTAGTTCTAATTACTGATTGTCTTGTTCTGATTTCTAACAGGTTGCTGAAAAAGTGCCCGAACTGCCATGCTGAGCGAAGCGAAGCATCTCGCAGTGCCCTGAAATCAAGAACTTAGATTCTTCGCTACGCTCAGAATGACAGGCTTCAAGGGTTTTTCAGCAACCTGCTAAGTTCTAATTTCTGATTTGACATACTCCCTAAACGCCCGATCGAACGCCTGGGTCATCGGACCCGGGGCTTTGTAGTTCCAGTTCGGGCTGATGGATTCGACGGCGGCGACTTCGCGCGTGGTCGAGCTGATGAAAGCTTCCTGAGCGGAGGAGAGATCCTCAAGCGCAAGGTCCTGCTCGGCAATGTCGATTCCCGCCTTGGGAGCGATCTCGAGCAGGATCTCGCGCGTCACGCCCGGCAGGCAGCCCGAGGCGAGCGGCGGCGTCAGCGCACGCCCGCCAGACACCAGGAAAACATTGGCGGAGCTGCACTCGGCGATCCCGCCCTTTTCGTTGAGCAGTAGCACCTCGTCGAAGCCTTCCTCGTGGGCGCGCTCGAGCCCCGCGGCGTGCGGGACCCACGAGAGCATTTTCGCTCCCGCATAATGACCCGCGGAAAAGATCGCCCGGTGCTCGACGCGCAGGCGGTGACCCGCCGGCCAGGGGACAAGCTCGCGCGTGAAGACCAGCAGGTCAGCGGGCGGATGGTCGTCGGCCTGCTCCCACAGTCCTCCCTTGTTCCTTACAAACGAGACGCGCGCCATGCCCTCCGGGCGCTGGTTCGCGCGCGCGAGATTCACGATCGCCTCGCGGACGCGCTCCTCCTCGTAGTCGAAAGGCACGCTGAGCCGCGCCGCGTCGCGGCCCATGCGCGCCCAGTGACGTTCGAAGGCAAACGGCTGCCCGCGATAGATACGCAGCGTGGTGAAGACTCCCCAACCCATCAGCAGGCCGACTTGCCCGGGTGAGAGCCGCGCTTCTTTGAGAGGGGTGATGCGGTCGTTATGAAATATCAGCGGGTCCACTGTTGAGCATTATCGCTCAAAGCGGAGGGCGAACACCACGGAATGTCATGCGCCGAGAAGGCTAGCCTCGGCACGGGGTTTGTGCCGCGGGCTTTTGCTCACTCAAATTTCCCCAACGAAGCGCCGTAAGCCGCCTGAGGTGGGAAAGGCCCACGGCACAAAATCGTGCAATCGCTACCAGACTCTACCACACCACGCGCACGGTGACTGGATAATTCAGCCGGATGCGGGCGTGGGTCTCGGGCGGGACGTGGACGTCGTTGCCGCGCGGCCAGAGGAGCTCGAAGCCGACGAGGCCACCGCCGGTGGCGGGCAAAAATGCGGCCGCGGCGGACGTGCTGGCGACCGCAAACTTGACGGTGGCGAGCGAGCCCCAGGCGGCAAGGCCCCCGGTAATGCTCTTCCAGGAAAAGCCGCGCCCGCCCTTGATATGACCCTCGGCATCCACGCGCATTCTTGACCGCAACGGGTCGTCGAGAGCCGTGAGCACCGCGTACACGGGCTCGCTCTCTCCATTGGGAAGGGTGATCTGCTCGAAGCGGAAGGCCAGCTCGCCGGGGCGATGCAGGCGGCTGGCGGGGTGGACGCGGGTGACGCGCCCGTCGAGCAGGCTGCCCGGCGGCAAGGCCACGCGCCCGTCGACCAGCACGGGGCGGAGTACCCGAGCCACGATCGGGTCGTCCACGCTCGTCACCCTGGTGTGCAGTCCGGAGAGCAATTCGACGTCGGCCTCGGTTTCGGCGGGGACCGTCAGGGTGGGCTGCGTCTCGCGCGCGGTGACCAAGTTCGCGGGCAACTGGCTTCGATGCATCAGGACGCGGGACGGTGAAGCGTCCTGAGCGGCCAGCACAGACGCCAGCGACAGGATCGCGATCATGCCGAGAATTGTCTTAGCCATGGCCACCTCGCTTTGCGGGCTCGGGGTAGAGGGAGTGATCCCGTTCTTTGGTCTGCCTCGCCGCGCACCCCGGCGGATGCTCCTAATCTAAGCGCATTCTGGCTCCGGGCGGCCAAGAAAGCAAGCGGCAAGTAGTTGGATGAGCCACTACGCGAAGGGAGCGAGACAGCCCGGCGACGGTCTGCGAGGCGAACCCGGCGCAAACACGACGCCACTGCCCGTCATGGGCAGGCTGCGGGCGTTGAAGGAAGGGCCCAACCCGACGAGGCTGGGCCCGCACACTGAAATCTGCTCCCGGACCTTGATGACGAAGACCGGCTACTGAACTTTGGTGACCTTGTCGGCTTGAGGGCCTTTCTGACCTTGAACAACCTCAAATTCGACCGTATCACCTTCTTGCAGGCTCTTGAATCCGTCCATGTCGATGGCCGAATAGTGAACGAACACATCCGGTCCACCGTCCTGGCCGATGAAACCGTAACCCTTGGTATTGTTGAACCACTTTACTTTTCCCTGAAGTCGTGACACTTGCGCTCTCCTCCTTAGTCGATACATCGTCGGGGCTGCTGGTTGATCGCCTGGGCCTTAAAAAAGAAAATGCCGAGAGTCCTTGGAAAGGATCTCGGCACCCCCTTCGCTGTGCCTTCCGACAAAACACCGAACATGCTCCCGCGTCAGACTAAGTATATTTCCTCGTCTTCAGATGTCAAGACATTATGCGATACATTTGCCGCTAACGGAGTTAATACAAAGGCGGTTAACGCTCGCAAAGGTCGGCGGGTCGCAGTTGAAAGTCGAACAAAGGCAGGAGCAAGATACGTCGCAGGGCACCGTTTACACTCTGTACTGGCCGGCCGGGACTGACCCTAGTCAGCGGCCAGCTCCCTTGGAACTCAGAAGCCAGAGCACGCCGACCAACGTCTTACCGTCCTCGATTTTCCCCGAGCGAAGCATGGAGCGGAGTTGAGCCCGCCGAAACCTGCCGAGCCGGATGCGCTCGTCGCTCTCGGGGCAGGCTTTCGAGCGGACCAAACCGCGCGCTTGAAACAACACCATCCGCTCGCTCAAAAAACCGGGGCTGGGGTAGAAACTGAAAAGGCGGTCGAGCGAACCGGCGCGATAGCCGGTCTCCTCGAGCAACTCGCGCAGGGCGGCGGCGCGCGTGGCTTCTCCTTGCTCGATCCCTCCCGCTACCAGTTCCCACAGCGATTTGCCCGTGGCGTAGCGGAACTGGCGGACCAGCAGCACGCGTCCGTCGTCGAGAAGCGGCAGCACTACGACCGATCCCCGGTGGCAGACCACCTCCCGCGTCGCCTCGACGTTGCCAGGCTCGATGACGCGGTCGATCCTGAGGCGAACCACTCTGCCGTCGTAAACCGTCTTGCTGCTCAGAACGCGGATGCCCTTTGCCACGTGAGAAGCCCGGCCCGGCGCTGAAGAAAAACGGGCGACATCGCATGATACACGAATCGCGGCTCAACCGAAGGGTCTCGGCTGCTACCGCTGCTACCGGCTGATCACGGGACTACTGGTTGACGACCGCCAGTGTTTCCGGTCGGGCGGTATGCATCTTGGCCGATGCCAGCCAATCGGAAAGCGCGGTCAGCACACACTGTTCGCCGCAAAAAACAGAAGTCGCGTTGCGGTCGAACCGGCTGACCTGGAAGCTGTTGCCGTCCGCTGAAACGCTGAACCAGTGGTTATCTGATCCTTTGATTTTTCCGCAGCCGTCGCACTCGTACTGAACGATCCTGGGCATGCTTGCCTCCTTGCGTGGTAATCGGACGAGGAACCCTTGCACCTGATTGGCGATCTCGGGGTGCGGTCGGAAGAGAAGCTTCCTTTTCCGCCTCCCAGTACGACCTGCGTCCGGCCCAACAGGAGCTCGCAGCGCCGCCTTTCGGACTGGTTTTCTCCGTCCCAGGACGCTGGTTAGGCACTCGGCCTACCAAAAGCTGGACTTTCCCTTATAGCCTGGACTTTGCCTTTAGAATCAACTAGTTAAAACAGCCCGAGAAAAGTCCGCCCTCATTTACGATAATGGAATTGACGCCTTGGGTACGATAATAGTGGTCGCCCTGTCCTTTACCGGAGACACAAAGAGTGGTTCGTTGGGATAGTGTGCGGACGAAGAACTCGGTAACAAAGAACATCGGCAGGCCTCTTCTTCAAACTTCCTCTATTATACATGAAGTTAATTATAATTTCAAACATATGAGCCCGGGCCCGGCGGCCAGGGACCTTGGCGACTCGCGTCACCCCATTTCCGACCCGGAAAACGCTGTCGGCCTCGATTCCGACTGTCTCTTCCCTCCTTCTAACTCCTTGATTTGTAAGGCCAAAAAATTGTGTCCCATGCGTCCCACGCGTCCCCATTGTCCCATTTGGGAGTGCTAGACTGGAGTGGGGAACGAGTTGCGCGCCTGCTACGTTATAATTCACCGATGCCGCTTTCTTGGAACGAAATTCGCCAGCGCGCGATCACCTTTTCAAAGGACTGGACGGGCGTCAGGAGCGAACGAGCAGAAAAGCAAACTTTCTGGAACGAATTCTTCAATGTCTTTGGCATCCGCCGTCGGGTTGTAGCGAGTTTTGAAGAACCAGTGAAGAAACTCTCCGGCGACTACGGCTACATCGACTTGTTCTGGCCCGGCGTCGTGCTCGTCGAGCACAAGAGTTTCGGCAAGGACCTGGGCAAGGCGGAGTCGCAGGCGTTCCGCTACCTCCAAGACCTCGCGCGCGAAGGACGCACCAATGAAAGTCCTCGTTATGTCATCGTTTCTGACTTTGCCCGCGTCGCCCTGCACGATCTCGAGCCCGACGACCAGCGCCACCTGCCGCTCTTCGACAATCGTCGCGTGGCGACCGTCGAATTTCCGCTGGCCGACTTTCACCAATGGATTCACGCCTTCGCATTCATCCCTGGCTACAAGCAGCACAAATTCGAGGAGCAAGACCCGATCAATATTGAAGCGGTCGAAATCATGGGCCGCCTTCACGACACGCTTGAGGCCGGCGGCTACTCAGGGCCTCAGCTCGAACGCTTCCTCGTTCGCGTTCTCTTTTGCCTCTTCGCCCAAGACACGGGCATCTTCGAACGCGAATCGTTCAAGCTCTACCTGCTGAACCGCACCGCCGAAGACGGGTCCGACCTCGGCTCGCAACTCGCCCGTCTCTTCGACGTGCTGAATACGCCGCCGGACAAGCGCCAGAAAAACCTCGAGGAAACTCTTGCTGCTTTCCGCTATATCAACGGCGACCTATTTGCCGAGAACCTCCGTTTTGCCGACTTCA
This sequence comes from Acidobacteriota bacterium, assembly GCA_003224635.1. Classification (GTDB taxonomy): domain Bacteria; phylum Acidobacteriota; class Terriglobia; order UBA7540; family UBA7540; genus QHZK01. Next base: position 11,093 of record QHZK01000110.1, read on the forward strand.
ACAGCGACATGCGCAACGCGTTGCTGGCCTGCACGCGCTTCGACTGGTCCCGCATCTCACCCGCCATTTTCGGTTCGCTCTTTCAGTCTGTCATGGAGCCGAAGGAACGGCGACAAATCGGCGGACATTACACCAGTGAACGTGACATCCTAAAAGTGATCCGCTCACTTTTCCTTGACGACCTGCGCGCGGAATTCGAGCGCGCCAAAGGCAGCAGAGCCGAACTAAAGCGGTTCCATGGAAAGATCGCAGGACTTCGCTTCCTGGACCCGGCGTGCGGCTGCGGAAACTTTCTCGTCATCACGTACCGCGAGCTGCGTTCGTTGGAAATAGAAATTCTCAAGCTGCTCTATCCTGGCACGGACCAGGTATTGGACATCCAAAGCTTCTCCCTTGTGGACGTGGACGCCTTCTACGGCATCGAGATCAGCGAGTGGCCCGTGCGCATCGCCGAAGTCGCTATGTGGCTGATGGATCACCAGATGAACAATCGGCTTTCTGAGGCGTTCGGGCCATACTTCGTGCGCCTCCCTCTCAAGAAATCCCCCACTATCGTCTGCGGCAACGCGCTCCGGCTTAACTGGGAGAAAATCCTTCCACCTAACAAATGCAGCTTCGTCCTCGGGAATCCGCCGTTTGTCGGAAAGCACTTGATGACCGCCGAGCAAGGGCAGGACATGCACCTTGTCTGGGGCGAGAGTGATGGTGCGGGCGTTCTCGATTATGTCACGGGCTGGTATCGCAAGGCGGCCGAATACACTCGGGACACGGGCATTCGGGTCGGTTTCGTTTCCACCAACTCGATTAGTCAGGGCGAGCAAGTCGGCGCTCTCTGGAATCCTTTGGTTCAGCGTTTCAAGCTGAAAATCCATTTCGCTCATCGCACGTTCAAGTGGGAAAGCGAGGCTCGCGGGAAAGCGCACGTTCATGTTGTCATTATCGGCTTCGGCGCGCTTGACAGTGCGAACAAACGAATCTATGACTACGAAGAAAAGAACGCGACAATAAGCCCCGCCAAGAACATCAGTCCTTATCTTGTCGAGGGCCCCGATGTGGCCGTTGTTTCACGCACGAGTCCGATTTCCCAAGTGCCAGATTGCATCTATGGCAACAAACCGACCGACGGGGGGCATCTCATCATCGAAGAAGAAGATCGCGAGAAATTCTTAGCCGAA
>QHZK01000541.1 GCA_003224635.1 Acidobacteriota bacterium
CGTATGACGCCGCCTTCAATCACGAAAGCCGCATTCTCGACCGGCGCCCGACCCGTGCCGTCAATCAGGCGCGCGCCTTCGAGGACGACTGCGCCCGCAGGTTCTTGGGCGGCGCTCACCGGCGGGCAGAGCAAGATGGCAAGGAGCAGGAAAAGCACTGCGACGACCTTCAGGAGATCTCTTATTTTCACGACATCACCCCTCCGAACCAGAGAGTGTTTTATTGCACTCGCGGGCGCGCGTCAAGGAGAAGCGTTCGACGCGGAACTGACCCGAAATCGAATTGACACGAGGGAGTCGCAGGAGTAGCATAAACTCTGGACGCGGGTAAGCCTGGACCGAAGAGCGGGGTATGGGGATGGAAGCCCCGTCGCGCCGGTTGTTGCCGCCCTGCGGCACGTCAAAGTCGCTCCCCCTTTAGGACGCCCGCGTCCTTCTCTATATAACAGCGCCAGAAACTCGGCGACTGACGAACGAAGAGCGGGCCATGAGCGGGCGCGATGGGGCACAGGTGGAAGCCGTTTGTCCGTGCTGCGGCGCGCGGTTGAAGATCGACGCGACGCTCGGCAGGGTGGTTGCTCACCAGGCCCCTCCCCGACGGACCAAGGCGCCTGACCTCGAGCGCGCCGGCGCGTTGCTCCGGAAGGAAGCGGCGCAGCGCGAGGCGCACTTCCGCCAGAGCACAGAAACGGAGAAGATCAAGTCGCAGTTGCTCGAGCGGAAGTTCCAAGAGGCCCTGGCAAAGAGTAAAGACGAACCCCTCACTCCACCCACCCGCGATATCGACCTCGATTGAGAAGTTGCAGCAGCCGGCGCATGCGGAAGGGCGGGTCTTTAGACCCGCCGAAACAGGAGGGCAAAAAAATAACCATTTGTTTGCTTTGTCTCGCTTTTACGGCGGGGTTAAAACCCCGCCCTTCCGCTGCGGCTTGGAGCAGGTTTTCAGCAACCTGCTAGTGGAACGTCCGCCCGCGATGCGCGCCCAGCAGAATTTCGACCAGGCGATGCGCGATCAGCTCGTGCAGGGTGAGGAGTTCTTTGTTGGCCGCGAAGATCGCCGCCGGGTCGCGCGAACTCGCGTCGCCGCCTCCGGCCTTGAGCGCCTCGGTGGCTTCCTCGATGACGGGGTCGGCGAGCGCTTCGCCGGCGATTTCCCACAGCGTGATGAAGCGGTCCACCGCCGACGGGAAGCTCACTTTGAACACGCCGTAGTTCGACGTGGTGCGCGGCGGCTTGTAGTCGAAATTGAACGGCCCTTTGTAGCCGTGCGAGCGCAAGAGCATGAGGACGTTCACCCAGTCGAGGGGATTGACCAGTCCAACGCCAATGTCCACGTCGTGCTTCAGGCGGTAGCCGTCGTTGACGTCGAAGTGCCAGAGCTTGCCGGCCACCAGAGCCCGCGCCAGCGCGGCCCGCGGCGCGCTGCCCCACATCAGCTCGTGCAGGTATTCGGGGTTCACGCCGACCATGTCCGGGTGCTTCAGCAGCCCCGAGTTGATGAAGGCCAGCATCGCATCGGTCGTAGGCAGGATAATCTCGGCCTGCGGCTCGAAGGGTTTCGCCTCGAGACAATGGCGCAGCGTCCCGGCCCGCTTGCCGTTTCGGCTCTTCTGGCGCTTGCGCCCGGCCAAGACAATATCCCGTTCGCAGGCGGCGTTGATGGCATCGGCGTACCACCGGAGGGTCTGAGCCTCGTCAATCGCGCCTTGCAGGAGATACCCCAGCGTCCCCGGCCAGTAGACGAGGAACTGCGCTCCCAATTCGTGCCCGATCTCGACCACGTTCTCGACCCGCGCCGCCGCGTAGGCGCGGACCTCGGGAGCTTCCGCCGCCGGACCCGCCGCCCAGACGGGATGAAAGAAGGTCTCGCAGGTCACCATGGAGCAGCGCACGCCGTGCTGTCGGAGCGACTTCTTGATCTCATCGACGATTTCCGCCTGGCGATCGGTCATCAGGTCTTCAGTCGAGATCACGTCGGTATCATGCGTGGTCCAGTAGCCGATTCCGATCTCCGCGAAATGACGGATCACCTCGCCCGCCGAGACCGGCTCGCGCGTCGGGGCGTGGAAGAGCGCCTGGCCCTGGTAAGCCGCCGCCCACTGCGGTCCGCTGATGAAGTGCTTCCGGCGTCTTTCGGGCGAATAGCTTCCTCCGCAGGCGGACATCAGACGGTCCACGAGCGCGCGCTGGTCCTTGGGCGTTACAGCCTTCGCCATAAGTGCCCTCCCTTTGGGGATTGGAGCTGTGCTTGGCTCGGGAGCAGTTCGAGGAGGGGAGTTCGGTCAGCTTCAACGTTCAACGTCCCATCCAACATTCCCAAGATTCATGCTCTTGACGACGTTGCCGTGCGCGTCGATTCAGGATGGCCGCACGACAGCCGGCAAGATGCCGACCCTACGACAAGGACAAGATTCTCGTTTCGGATGCTGCTGGATTACTCAAATCCAGGCGAGACCGGCGATCTCGAAGCAGAGGGAAGGTGATTGGCGAGCGCGCTGGCGCAGGGTCTACGGCTCACCTGCCGATGTGGAGAGTAAGGCCGACGGAGAGCTCCACCCCGTGCCCGGCGCCGCTGATGGGGAATCGAGCGCTCGACAGCCCGTAGGTGGGCGTGCCGGTGATGTGGTCGCGCAGGTCCAGGCGCAGCGCCAGGGCCGGGACCAAGCTCCACTCGATACCGCCAC
>QHZK01000542.1 GCA_003224635.1 Acidobacteriota bacterium
TCTGCTCCTATTGGTTATGGCAACAGCGTTCCATCGGACCGGTCTCGCCGGTGAAAACAAAGAGCAAACCTCGCTGATAGCTGGTTCTGCCTACTCTCCAACTTCATACGGCGGGGATCGAAACGGGGCTGTATTCTGGAGTGTGGCCGCTTGTGTGCCTATGTGGAGCAAATGGTCCGCCTCGTTTTCTGTGGCGCATGGGCACTATACCGACTATCCACAAGGTATCGGACGTGTGTACTTTACACCTTTGACGGCAGGGATCCGATTTTCCCCGCTCGAAACTGCATTGAAACCCTTCATCGAAGTTCTTGGTGTGGCGGTGCCATCCAGCTGGGGCGCCGCAAGCAGACTTGTGGAGGGGTCTGAAATTGGAGCGGGTCTAAGAGGTGCCAAAGGCAAGTTTGGGATCGAGGTATCTGTTCGCAAGCTGCGCACTGGGGGTGCGTCGATGAACAATTTCGACGCGGCACCAAGTGAACTGCCAGGGTTGGACCAGTATCTATTGGGTGCCGCCCTAGTATTCTGCAAATAGACGAGGCCCACCTCGACAGCTACCACAGGTTCGAAAGGATCGGGATGAAGATTGCCAGACTTGTCTCCATCGTCGTCGGTATCATGCCCTCGGCCGCGGCAGCGGCGAGGGGTTCCGCTCGTGAATGAAGTTGATCGTCAGGCCCGCAACTCCCAGCGGCTCGCCGAGCTATTTCCAACCTTCGCTGTTCGGGTTCGAGGCATAATCGCGGAGCTCGAGGGTCAGGGTTTGCGTCCCCGGATCCAAGATGCCTGGCGGAGCCCTGCCGACCAGCTGAAGGCATATCTGAGCGGGCATTCGAATCTAAAGTACGGCTTCCACAATGTCACTGGCCCGAACGGGGAACAGGAGAGTCTGGCAGTCGATCTATTGGATGACGATTACCCTGCCCACGAAGGATCCGAGTACCTGCTTCGCCTGACTGGAGCCGCTGAGGCTCGAACGTGCATGACCGGGATCCAATGGGGGCTGCCGCTCAGACTTCGAGCCGCGATCGACCAAGCGATTGCGACGAGCAACTGGAGCGCGCCCGTCAAGATCGGCTGGGATCCAACCCATGTGCAGCCGGCGGACCTGACGTTAGCCGAAGCGAGAGCAGGTCGGAGACCGGCCTGACGAGCGCCGCTACGGCTGGTCTTCGTACTGGATCGGCTTCTCCTTGTCTTTGTCTTTCCCCTTCTCCAATCGGCCGTAGTCCCCGTTCGCCTGCTGCCGTCTAGATCTCGGAAGGCTCGTCCGTGAGCTAGGATCTCGTATGCGCCGGACTGGGCCGCATCTGCTACTCTTCCGGTCCCACAGGCGAGGCGACCATGCCAAGCACAATCCGTCCAGCTGTCGATCATCGCGGTTTCATCTCCACCCTGCTCGAGGATGCTGCGTCCGAGCTGAATGGCCCGAGCCCGGACGCTTGGTTCGACCGGCTTGGGGAGGAGCACGAGCAACTCCGCGGAGCCTTGGAGTGGTGTCTCGAGCACGATCCAGAACTGGGGCGGAGGCTCGGGGGTGTGGTTTGGCCGTTCTGGATGAGCCGAGGCCACATCCCAGAGGGGCGGGAGTGGCTCAATCGACTGCTGGCGGCACCCGCGGTCGAGTCGCGTACGCCGGGACGCGCGCGTGCCTTGTACGGAGCGGGTACGCTCGCTTTCATGCAGGGCGACGGGGACTCAGCGCGCCCACTCCATGAAGAGAGCTTGGCGATCGCCGAGAACCTGGGTGACGAGGAGGCGGTCGCGAACGCGCTGATCGGATTGGCGCGAGTGAGCCTCTTGGCCAGCGACATCACCGAGATGCGTCGGAGAAGCGAGCAGAGCCTCGCGGTCGCTCGGAAGTCGGGCAATGCCCGCGCCGAGGCACAAGCGCTTCATCACGTCGTGGAAGCGATGCGACGGCAGGGGGAGATTGAGGCGGTCATACCCCTCTACCACGAGAGCATCCGGCTTCAGCGCCAGCTTGGGAGTGAGAGGGGCGTCGCGCTCGAGTTGCACAACCTTGGCAATG
>QHZK01000543.1 GCA_003224635.1 Acidobacteriota bacterium
AGCGAGGACCACTTACGGCGTCATTGGCGTGAAATGCTGGATCTACAACGGCGATATCTTGGAGCAAAAACGAAGGCAGGAGAAGGTCCGCGAGCCGGCGCCGGCGGCAGCGTAGGAAGGAAGTTTCAGTCATCGGTTTTCAGTTTTCAGTCAAGACTAAGAGAGACTGACAACCGGAACGAGCATGCGGCTCGCGCATCGCAAAACGACGCTTGGGTCTGACTGATAACTGAAAACTGACAACTGACGACTGACTGCTATGTTGATGCCGAGCAAAGTGAAGTATCGGAAGCAGCAGCGCGGGCGCCGCCGCGGAAAAGCGTGGCGCGGCTCGGACCTGTCGTTCGGGGATTTTGGCCTGAAGGCGCTCGAGCCCGGCTGGATCACGGACCGGCAGATCGAGGCCAGCCGGATTGCCATCACGCGGTTCATCAAACGCGGGGGAAAGCTCTGGATCCGCATTTTTCCGGACAAGCCGGTGACCAAGAAGCCGGCGGAAACGCGCATGGGAAAGGGCAAAGGCGCGCCGGAATTCTGGGTCGCGGTGGTGAAGCCGGGCAGGATTCTTTTCGAAATGGAGGGCGTGCCGGAGGCCGAGGCGCGCCAAGCTATGCGCCTGGCCAGCCACAAGCTGCCCCTGCCCACCCAGTTTGTGGCCCGTTCGGCGGCGGGGTAGAGAAAGCGGGGACGCATGAAGAGGCGGTCCGAGCACGTCAAAGAGCTTAAGGAAGAAGCGCGCGGCTGGACGCCGGAAGAAGCGCTGGCGAAAGAACGCGAGCACTCGGAGCAGCTCTTTCGACTCAAGTTTCAGTTCGCCAGCGGCCAGACCGACACCTTGCAGAAGATCCGAGAGCGGCGGAAGGACATTGCGCGGATCAAGACGATCTTGCGCGAGAGGAACCTGCAGCCAAAGTCCGTGAAAAAGGCTTAGAGGGAGCCCTGAGGGAAGGCGGATGGGTTCAGACCAACAACAGACAGCGTCAAGCGAGCGGCGCCGGCGGCAGGAAAAGGTCGGGCTCGTGACCAGCACGAAGATGCAGAAGAGCGTGGTGGTCACGGTCTCGACCCAAGTGATGCACCCGTTATACAAACGAGTGGTTCGCCGCTCGAAGAACTTCCTCGCCCACGACGGAAAGAGCGAGTGCAGGGTGGGGGATACGGTTCGCATCCGGGAGACGAGGCCGCTCAGCCGCCGCAAGCGCTGGCGGGTGGTCCAGGTGATCGCCAAGGCCGCCGAAGTCGCTCCCTTCGCTGACGCTCAGGGCAAGCCTGTGCCGGAGAGTGCAGCATGATTGGGATGCGAACCATTCTCCGGGTGGCTGACAATTCCGGGGCGCGGAAGCTCGCCTGCATTCTCCCCGTCGGGGGCGACGTGGGACTCCAGGCCGGGCTCGGCGACGTGGTGACCGCGTCGGTCAAGGAGGCGGCGCCGGACAGCGCCATCGCCAAAGGCTCGGTGGTGAAGTGCGTCATCGTCAGGATGCGGAAAGAGCAGCGGCGCCGGGACGGAAGTTACATCCGCTTTGACGAAAACGCGGCGGTGCTGATCAGCGAGGCGGGCGAGCCGGTCGGGACGCGCGTCTTCGGACCTGTGGCGCGCGAATTGCGCGAGAAGAAGTTTTTGAAGATCGTTTCCCTGGCTCCCGAGGTTCTGTGATGGGCAAGGCTTTAGGCATTCGGAAGAACGACATGGTCCAGGTCATTGCCGGGCGGGACAAGGGCAAGGGGCCGTTCCGCGTGCTGGAGGTCGAGCCGGACAAGAGCCGGCTCTACGTCGAGCACGTCAATATGATCAAACGGCACACTCGTCCGAACCCCGCCAAACAGATCCGCGGAGGTATCCTGGAAAAAGAAGGGCCGATTCACATTTCTAATGTGGCCCTGGTGTGCAGCGACTGCGGCCCCACCCGCTTCCAGCGCCGGGAAAAAGAAGGCGGGCAGAAGGTGCGGGTCTGCGCCAAGTGCGGCAAGACGCTCGATGCCTGAGAACAGCAGTCAGTTGTCAGTAATCAGTTTTCAGTGACTGAGAACTGGCACCTGCCGCTGTCACGCAGCGTGTTGCTGGGAACGAATCGATTCAATATGATAGCTCGACTTAAAGAGCAATATCGCAAAGAGGTCGCTCCGGCCCTGATGAAGGAATTCAGCTACCGGAACGCGATGGCCGTGCCGCGTCTGCGCAAGATCGTGGTGAACATGGGCCTCGGAGAAGCGATCCAGAATGCCAAGCTGCTGGATTCGGCGACGCGCGAACTGGCCGAGATCACGGGGCAGAAACCCGTGATCACGCGGGCGCGGAAGTCGATTGCCAACTTCAAGCTGCGCAAGAACATGCCCATTGGAGCGATGGTGACGCTGCGCGGCGACCGGATGTACGAGTTTCTGGACCGGTTGACCAACGTGGCTTTGCCCCGAGTGCGGGACTTTCGCGGGCTCTCGACCCGGGCCTTTGACGGGCGCGGCAATTACACTTTGGGGCTGCGCGACCAGTTGGTGTTCCCTGAGATCGACTATTCCAAGGTCGACAAAACCAAGGGGATGAACATCTCGATTGTGACCGACGCGCGAAGCGACG
>QHZK01000111.1 GCA_003224635.1 Acidobacteriota bacterium
CGCGTTCGCCATGTAAACATTATCCACTGCGTTGTAAGTCCAGAAGCCGGGAGAACCTCCCGGGTTGCCGAAAGTCGGTATCAGGGCGCCATTGAAAAATATCGAGAGCGGCATGGAATTGGGCGCTGTCGCCGCATCAGTGATGAAGGCGCCCGTGGTCGAGTTCTTCACCCGGACCATGAACGGGACCGCCGACCCCGTGTTGAATATAGCTCCCGCCTTGGGCCTCAGGAACACCGCGGAACCGATCGGAAACCGGCAGGCCACCACATAGTCGCTGAAGGTCTTGCTGTTGTCCCCGCTGATGGTGGGGTCTCCCGGCATCCCGGCAGGGCTGAAAAAGTCCGTGAAGTCGACCGCGAAGCTGTGGTTGAGGGCGGCGTCATCGGGCGGAGGCTCGCTCGGGTCGCGGATGATGCGCGTCGCAGCGCCCGTCGAACCGCAGAAGGAAGTCCCTGAACCCCCAGGCTCGTTGTAACCGATTGTGAAGAGAATATCGCTCGCGATGTCGGCGTCGGGCGGTGGGTTATCAACCCTGTAGAAAGCACACATCGTGCCGTTTTCCACGTAGGGGACGGGCTTCGGTAACTGGGAGTCACCGCTGAAGTACTCATGAAAGCGGCATTGGAAATCGCTGGGGTCGTTGTCGATACCGCTGGGGCAACTGTTGCCGCACGTGGTCTCAAAGGCGCTCAGCGTAAAGGTGAACGGCGTGGCCGCGTTTACGGTTGCCTTCCATGAGTGGTGGTTCACGGGGTCCGTAGGATTGAAGTTGGCAACCTGTGTGCTCGTTCCCACGGGGAAGGTCAGCGTGGCGGTCACTCCTCGAATGAACTTCCAAAGGTCGCCAGTGCCGAAGTCGTTGACATAAAGGCTTCCTGCGGTGTCGAAACCCAATCCGATCGGTTTAGTGAACCCGGTCGCGAACACCGTAAAGGTTGTGCCACCGGCCGGCAGTTTGAGGACGTCGCTTCCCGTCGGGCAAGGGATCGCCGTAGACGCGCATAAGAACTCCGAAACGTAGACGTCGCCCGTTAGCGGATCGACAGCAACACCTGTGGGTTGAGTCAAGGAGGCTGAGGGAACGGATGCTATTGTTGTGGCCGTTGACCCGGAAATTTGGTAGAGGTTGCCAGCAGTGAAACTGATGGCGAGCAGATGGGTCCCGGAGAATGCCAACCCTTCCAAGCCGTTAAGCCCGCTGACTACCGTGGCTGGCGACGCTGTCCACGGCGTAGAGCCGGAGAACTCGTAAACGGCCCAGCCGATGGGTAGGCATCCCCCAAGGACTGGAGTGGGAGGACCGGCTGCCACAAACAGGTTGCCGCTCGCGTCGAAGGCCAAGCCAGTTATACATCCGTCAGGGATTCCAGCCGGTATCGAGCCTTGAAATGTCCCCGTGGAGTCAAAGAAGTCGATGGGCCCATCGGGATGAGTCTTGACCGCGACCAAGCCGTCGCTGAGTCGCACGGCAACTTCATCCGGTGCGGTTTGCGACGCGAACAAACTGGTGGCGCCTGATGTCGCGTTCACAAGCGAAACCTGGTTGGCGCCGAACTGCGAGACTACAAGGTCACCCGTGGCAGGGCGGAACACGGCGCCATTTGAGGGCCCCGAAAGTCCCGATTTCAGCAAAGAGAGGGCGAAGTTTGGGTCATTGGAAGTCGGCGTCGTCGCAGAAGCTACGGAGGCAAACAGGGTCGCCGAAATCATTAACAGTGGGGATCGGTTGCGCATGATGCGCCTCCTCATGTAGGCGTTCGTTGAAAAGGTTGAGGCCAGCCCGCGACTTTATCAGGGTCCAGAATCCTAGCCAAGTCCCAAACTTGTCTAGTCCGAAAGGCACCAGTATTGCTTGAGTCACGTCACAACGATGGGGAGGGATCCCGCGGAAAGCAGCCCTTTCGCCTAGTTCGGTTCGACACGTATTTGGTGGTAGTGAATTAGTCGCCGGGATCCCGAAAATTCTCGTTTCGCGCTAAGTTATTTATACGGCGAAACTTGCAGGCTCGTCGGGAGACGGAGGCCAACCGAGCTTCTTGATTCTCCGCGCGCTCTCTGCTTGACGCCGCATTCCGTCCGCAAATATGATAAGGTTAGCGCGATAATGGGATGCAGCGCCGAACTAAGAATCAAAATAGTACCCATCGGACACATAGCCGCCGTCGGCCCACACAATGACCCAAGTTCAACGTCTACTCGGCTTCCTACGACCGTACACCTTGCGCTTCGCTGTGGCGATCCTCCTGATGGCGGTGGTCGGAGCTTGCGAGGCGTTGATGGCGCTGCTGATCCGGCCGGTGTTCGATCGCGTTTTTGTCAACGCCGGTTCCGCGCCTATCCTGCTTTTTGAGTGGCCCTTCACGGGGCGCGGGGTTTACCTGCAGGACTTCATGCCGCGCTACATTCACAACGTGTGGACGGTGGTCGCTGTAGCTATCATTGCGGTCATGCTGGCGAAAGGAATCGCCGAATTCCTAGGGACATACTTCATTAACTTTGTCGGCCATTCGGTGGTCAGGGACCTGCGGAACCTGCTCTACTCCAGGATCATCGAGCAGTCCATGGCGTTTTTCGGCAAGAACCCCACGGGCAAGTTGATGTCCGCCGTGACCAGCGACATCGAAAAGGTCCAGAACGCCGTCTCTCAGGGTTCGGCGGATGCCTTGAGAGAGACGTTCACCCTGCTTTTTCTGATGGCGGTCATCTTGCGCTTGGACTGGCGGCTGGCGCTGATTTCGCTTCTTCTGGTGCCGTTCGTCATCTTCCCGTCTTCACGAATCGGACAATACATACGCACTTCCAGCCGCCACAGCCAGGACAAGATGGGCGAGATCAACAACGTCCTGCAGGAGACCTTCAGCGGGATCCGGATCGTGAAGGCGTTCGGGATGGAATCGTTTGAGGTCGATAAGTTCAAGGCGGCGACCCGGCGGCTGCTCAAAATCAACCTGCGGTGGGTGCGGGCGAACGCGGCCACTTCCCCGCTGATGGAGCTGCTGGGCGCGGTGACCATCGCGGGCCTGTTGCTGTACGCGCGCAATCAGATCCTCCACAGCGCGCAGACGACCGGCGGCTTTGTGGCTTTTGTTTATGCGCTCATCAAAATGTACGAGCCCATCAAGCGGCTGACGGGAGTCAACAACGCATTTCAGCAGGCTGTGGGCGCCTCGGAACAGGTTTTCAGCTACCTCGACGTCCGTTCCGAAGTCCAGGATCGACCGGGCGCTGTCGTGCTGCCGCCATTTCAGAAGGAGATCGTCTTCGAACGGGTGGCGTTCGATTATGAGCCGGGCCTGCCGTTGTTGCGCAATGTGAACTTGCGGATTGGAAAGGGCGAGGTGGTGGCGATTGTAGGCTCGAGCGGCGCCGGCAAGACCAGCCTGGCCAACCTGATTCCCAGGTTCTTCGACGTCACGGGCGGGCGGCTCCTGGTCGATGGTCACGACGTCCGCGATGTGAAGACCACCTCGCTTCGGGCGCAGATCGGCATGGTCACGCAGGAAACCATTCTTTTTAACGACACGGTCTTTAATAACATCTGCTACGGGCACAAGCCGCTCCACGACGACGAAGTTGAGAAGGCGGCGCGCGCCGCCCTGGCGCACGACTTCATCATCGAGATGCCGGAAGGTTATCGAACGGCGCTCGGCGAGCGCGGCCAGCGCCTCTCGGGCGGCCAGCGCCAGCGCATCGCCATCGCCAGGGCCCTGCTCAAAAATCCGCCTCTGCTCATCCTGGACGAAGCGACCTCCGAACTCGATACGGAGTCCGAGCTGTTCGTCCAAAGGGCCTTGGGCAATCTGATGACGGGAAGGACGGTCGTGGTGATTGCGCACAGGCTGTCTACGGTCCGCCGCGCCGACCGTATCGTGGTCCTCGATCGCGGCACGGTCTCGGAAATCGGCACGCACGACGACCTGGTGAACCGGGGAGGAATCTACCAGCGGCTGCACGATCTTCAGTTCGTAGACGTGGAATCTTAGACTGAATTGTAGCGGCGGTCTGCGACCGCCGTCTTCGGCGCTCATAGAGCGCCGCTACAGCGAATCATTCGCAACTGACCACGGACGACGGACAACGGACGATGGTTAAGAGCATGACGGGTTACAGCCGGCTCCGCCGCGAGGAGGCTGGGTTCGCGCTTTCGGTAGGCGTCAAGGCCACCAATCACCGCTTCCTCGACGTGCAGGTGCGCGTGCCTGCGGAACTCGAACCTTTGGAGGGCGTGCTGCGAGGCATCATCAAGGACCGGATCACGCGCGGCCACGTGGAAGTCACCGTGAGCTTGGAACGGACCGGCCCCAGCGAATTGGAGATCGACCAGGGACTCCTCGAAGCCTATGCTGCGGCCTGCCGAAAGCTGGCCCGTGAATACGGCTTCAGCGCGCCCGATCCCGTCGCGCTGTTGCGCATCCCGGGAATATTAGCCGCCGGCAACGGGGAGGTTCCGGTCGCGGAGATGAACCGCATCCGCGAAGTTCTGGAGGGCGTAACAGTCGAGACTCTGGAGCAACTGAACGAAATGCGAGCGCGGGAAGGCGGGGCGCTGGAGAGAGATTTGCGGAACCGCTTGGGCCGGCTTCAAGAGCTCGCGAGCGATGTCGCCAAGCTCTCCGACCGTGTCACTCCGTTATACCATGGACGGCTCGAAAGCCGGCTCCGGGATATGCTCACGAGCGTGGAGGTCGACCCCGCGCGCTTGGCCCAGGAAGTGGCGTACCTGGCGTCCCACTCCGACATCACGGAGGAGTTGACGCGCTTCCGGAGCCATCTCGACCAGGCCGCGCGGCTGCTCGAGGAAAGCTCGGAAGTGGGAAAGAAGCTGGACTTCCTGCTGCAAGAGATGAACCGCGAGGCGAACACCGTCCTGTCCAAGACGACGGACGTCCCGGAAGTGGGCCTCGAGATCGCCCGGCAGGCGATCGAGATGAAGGCCGAAATCGAGAAACTGCGCGAGCAGGCCCAGAACATTGAATAAGCCGCGAGCCTCGAACAGAACTCGAACCGAAATTGAGCAGACGTAGCCCAGGCGCGTCAGCCCCGGTTGGGCGGGGCAGCATTATCGTGATTTCGGCTCCGTCGGGGGCGGGAAAATCGACGCTAGTGAAGCGTCTGCTGGCATCCTGCCCGGCCTTGACCTTTTCCGTCTCTCACACCACCCGTCGGCCACGCGGGGGGGAAAAGAAGGGGCGCGATTATTTCTACATTACGCCGGCCGAGTTCAGGCGCATGATCTCGCGCCGGGAGTTTGTGGAATGGGCGGACGTATTCGGCAACCTCTACGGAACATCGTGGCGCGAGCTCCAAGCGGCGCAGGAGGCTGGCAAAGACATCCTGCTCGATATCGACGTGCAGGGTCACCGGCAGATCAAACGGCGGTTGCCCGAAGCGGTCAGCGTTTTCGTGTTGCCGCCCTCGTTTGCGGAACTGGAGCGCCGCCTGCGGCGCCGTCACCTGGATGCGCCCGAGGCAATCCGAAAACGCCTGGATGCTGCCCGGCGGGAGATAACTCATTGGGCCGAATATGACTACTTGGTGGTGAACGACCGCCTGCCCGCGGCTACACAGGCGCTCGGGGCGGTGGTTTTGGCAGCGCGCTTCCGCCGGCTGTGCCAGCAGGACCGCGCCCGAAAAATCTGCAAAACGTTTGCAGTGTAGCTTGGGAGGATAAACCCGATGGATATGCCTCAGGGCATTGACAGCAAGTTTCGTTTCATTCTCGTCGCGGCCAAGCGGGCGCGCCAGTTGCAGGCTGGAGCTCGGCCCCTCATCCAGGCCGCCACCAAGAAGCCGACGAAGGTCGCGCAGCAGGAAGTATCGGCCGGCTTGGTGCCCATCGAACTCCCGGAGGTCGAACCGGAGAACAACGGGCACAAAAAGCCAAGGGCAGGGAAGTAGGTGTCATGTCAGGTGACAGGTTCCAGGTGTCAGGTTCCAGCCCCGACACCTGAAACCTGACACCTGCCACCTGAAACCTGGTTTTCACCATGCGAATCGCACTCGGAGTCGCGGGCGGCATCGCCGCATACAAGTCTGCGGAGATCTTAAGGGTGCTCCAGGACCGGGGTGTGGAAGTGCAAGTCGTGATGACGCGCGCGGCGCGCGAGTTCGTCACTCCGCTCACCTTTGCCGCGCTCTCGGGCCGCAAGGTCATCAGCGAGATTTTCGCTGAGGCGAGCGGGGCCGAGCCCAACGTCGAGAGCGCCATCGAGCATATCGCTGTGGCCCAAAGCGTCGATGCGCTGGTGATTGCTCCCGCGACTGCGAACGTGATCGCCAAGATGGCTCACGGTCTGGCGGACGACTTTCTTACCACGCTGTACCTCGCGACCAAGGCCCCGGTGATCGTAGCGCCCGCCATGAACGTCAACATGTGGGAAAATCCGGCCACGCAGGAGAACCTCGAAGTCTTGCGCAGGCGCGGAGTCAAGGTTGTAGACCCCGACGCCGGCTACCTCGCGTGTGGCATGGTCGGACCGGGGCGGCTCGCTTCGGTCGAAGCCATCGCCGCGGCGGTTTTCGAAGCTCTCCGGCTGCGAGATGATCTTAAGGGCGAGACAGTCCTGGTCACGGCTGGACGCACCGAAGAGCCCCTGGACGCGGTTCGGTATCTCAGCAACCGGTCTTCCGGGAAGATGGGGTACGCCGTGGCCGAGGCCAGCCGGCGGCGCGGGGCGCAAGTGATCCTGGTGAGCGGGCCGACCCATCTCGGTCCGCCCGAGGGCGTTCTGGTAGAACAAGTGCGAACCACGGAAGAGATGGCGAGCGCCGTTTTTCGCTACCTCGGCCGGGCGAGCGTCGTAGTAATGACGGCCGCGGTGGCGGACTTTCGTCCCGCCGAAGCTCAGGCCCGGAAGATCAAAAAGGAAGTTGTTTCCGCGATCACGCTCGAGAGGACTCGGGACATCCTCGCGGAAATCGCCAGCCAACGTCGCCCCGGCCAGTTGGTGGTCGGTTTTGCGGCAGAGACCGACCACGTGACCGAAAATGCCGCCGCCAAGCTCCACGCGAAGCGCCTCGACCTCATCGTGGCCAACGACGTCACAGAAAACGGCGCGGGGTTTGACGTGGACACGAACGTGGTCACGCTGCTTTTCCCCGACGGCCGCCAGAAGCCGCTCGCGATGATGAGCAAATTCGAAGCGGCGAATCGGATTCTGGACGAAGTGGTGGAGCTGAGAAGAACAGGTGCCAGGTTTCAGGTGTCAGGTGCCAGGGGACAAGAGGGGTCAGGAGCCGGGGGTCAGGGGTCGGGGGAGACGAATGCTGCGAGGAAAAGCCGCTCTTGACGAGCCGAATCGGGTCGTCGCTCTTATTTGCCAGCTACCTTTACGGAGCTGAAACCTGGAACCTGAAACCTGGAACCTGAAACCTAAGCCATGGACGACCGATTGCGCAACGAACTGGCTGCGTGGCTCGAGTTCTACCGCGAGCTCGGCATCGAGGACTTTTATCGGCGACCTCCGGCCCCGAAGATCGAAGCTGGAAATTCGAAACTCGAAACTGGAAACTCGAAACTCGTTACCGAGTTACCAATTCCGAGCGCCCGGCCAGAAGCCCCGAAGCCCGAGCCCCGAGCCCACGCTGTTCCCCCACAAGCCCTCAACCTGTTCGAGACCCCGCAACCGGCGCGGCGCGAGCGTGAGACCCTGGAGCAGATTCGCGCGGACCTGGGCGACTGCCAGCGCTGCCGCTTGGCGTCGGGCCGCAAGACGATCGTCTTCGGCCAGGGCAACACGCGCGCGCAAGTGGTTTTTGTGGGTGAAGGGCCCGGCGCCGATGAAGATGAGCAAGGACTCCCCTTCGTGGGGCGGGCGGGCCAGCTCTTGAACCGGATGCTCCAGTCGATCGGCATCAAGCGCGAGGAGGTGTATATCTGCAACGTCGTAAAATGCCGCCCACCCGGCAACCGCACTCCGGAGCGGGACGAAATCGAAACCTGCTCGCCGTTTCTCTTTCGCCAGATTGAGGCAATCAGGCCGCGGCTCGTCTGCTGCCTGGGCGCTCCGGCCGTCAAGACCTTGCTGGGTCTTAAAGAGGGCATGCTCAAGATTCGCGGCCGCTTCTACGACTACGGGGCCGCCAAGGCGCTCGCTACCGTACACCCCGCCTACGTGCTGCGCAACCCGCGCGAAGAGAAAATCCTGCGCGAGGATTTTGAGAAAATCCGCGACTTTTTGAGAGCGTGAGGAAGGAGCAGCAAATGTCGAGCACGGCCAGCTTCTCTCGCAGGCGCTTCCTGAAAGGTGTGATGACTGCGACGGCCGCCAGCTACGTCCGAGCGACCAGCGCTTCACCAGCGCAAGCCGGGACACCCTCTCCGCGCGGAAAGCTTTTTCAATTCCGCTACTCCGACGTGAAGCTGACGGGTGGGCCGCTCAAGGATCAATTTGACCGCATCCATGCCGCCTACATGGCCCTCGATGAGGATCGAGTTCTGAAGGTCTACCGTCAGCGCGCCGGTTTGCCCGCGCCCGGCGAAGACATGGGCGGTTGGTACGACGCGGAGGCTTTTGCGCCGGGTCACAGCTTCGGCCAATACGTCTCGGGCCTCGCGAGGTTCGCGGACGCAACGGGCGATGAGGCGACGCGAGCGAAGGTCAAGCGCCTGGTCGACGGCTTCACGGCGACTATTGATCCCGATGGTTACAGTTACCCCAGTCTGAAGGCTTCCACGGCTTTTCCGGCCTACACTCTGGACAAGAACGTGGTCGGCCTTCTTGACGCTTACCAGTTTGCCGGCGTCGCGCCCGCGCTGGATACCGCCCAGCGCATCATCAAAGGCGGGTTGCGCTATTTGCCGCCTCGCGCCATCGAACGCGACGAAGCTCCGAGGCAGACTCCCTACGATGAATCCTACACGCTGCCTGAGAATCTTTTCTACACTTACGAGCTGACCGGCGACAAATTCTTCCTTGAACTAGCAAGGCAATACCTGATGGACCGAACCTACTTTGAACCGCTGGCGCGCGGCATCAATGTGCTGCCCGGCCGGCACGCTTACAGTCACGTGAACGCGATGAGCTCGGCGGCGCGGGCCTACCTGGTCCTGGGCGCGCCGAAGCATCTCGAGGCCACTCGGAACGCCTGGGACATGCTCGAGCAGACCCAGCAGTTCGCGTCAGGAGGATGGGGGCCGAATGAGGCGTTCGTCGAGCCAAGCAAAGGGCTACTGGGAGAGAGCCTGAAAACCACTCACGCGCACTTCGAGACTCCCTGCGGCGCGTACGCCCACTTCAAGCTGGGCCGATATCTGCTTCGCTTTACCGGCGAGGCTCGCTACGGGGACGGCATCGAGCGCGTGCTTTACAACACCGTGCTCGGGGCCAGGGACCCCAAGGCCGACGGCCAGTTTTTCTACTACTCGGACTACCACAGTGCAACGCAGAAGGGCTACTTCCCTGACAAGTGGCCGTGCTGCTCGGGAACGTTGCCACAGGCCGTCGCCGACTACCTCGTCAACTCTTACTTCCGGGGACCGGACGGCGTCTACGTCAACCTTTTCGTTCCGTCGGAATTGCACTGGAAAGTGGACGGCGCGCCAGCCAAGCTCATCCAGAGCACGAGCTTCCCGGAGTCCGATTCAAGCGAGCTGCGCTTGGAACTCTCGGCCCCGGCCGAATTCACGGTCTACGTCCGAATCCCAGGCTGGTTGCAGTCTCCGGCTGAGCTAGCGGTGAACGAGAAAGCCATCGACGCAAAGGCGGAGCCTCGCACCTTTGCGGCCATCCGCCGCCGCTGGCAAGACGATGACACGGTCCAGATCAGACTGCCTTTTTCCTTCCGAACGGAGCCCGTTGACGTGCAGCACCGCGACACGGTGGCGTTGATGCGAGGCCCCTTGCTGCTCGTCGCGCTCGACCCGTCGATCAAGCTCCCCGCCGGCTCGCTCTCGTCTCACGGTGAGCTGAAGCCAACCCCTCACGTTGCGCAGTCGTTTCAGTTGGAGGCCGCGCAGGACAAGGTGCGCTTCGTTCCGTTTTATCTGGTCAAAGACGAGACCTATACGACCTATGTCACGGCGGTGTGATCGCTCTTGCCGTGGCGGTGAGTGTGCCGTCGTGCCCGGAATGTTCAATCCCGTCACGGCATCTTGATAAAAAATTGGCCCCCTGACCTGCTTGTTGAGGTTGATGAGCCGAAGTTCGCAGCTTGCCCGTCTGGCGGACACGTACAACCCTACGAGGGCGCCGAGTCCGGAGCTGTCCATGTGGGTGAGATCGGTCAGGTCGATGACGATCCGCCTCGAGCTCGGAATCAGGTCCCTGACCTCGTTCTTGAGGATGGCCGCAACGTCGGCGGTCAACCTGCCGCTGCATTCGACGACGGTAGCATCCTCCTTCGCAGAAACGCGCAGCCTCAAGCGGGGAGGGGGAGCGTCCGTGGGATTCATTCGCACAAGGAACTGTATCACGGAACTTGGGAGACGCAAGGGGCGCCATTCAAGACACTCAAGACACGGGGACTGTTGACAGGCGAGACGGCAGCGTATTACACTTCTGGCATATGAGTGACACAATCACAGTACGTCTTAACCAAGAGTTGGCGACTTGGCTGAAGGAGACCGCTCGGCGAACCGGCGTGCCGGCAGGGCGCATTATCCGCGAGCAGTTGGAGAAGGCGAGGGCAGAAGGCGGGAGCCAGCGTTTCCTGAGACATGCGGGCAAGATCAGCGGGCCGCGCGACCTGTCGTCGCGGGAAGGGTTCAAGCGGCCATGAAGGGAATCGCAACGATCGACACCACGCGTGGGCGGTGGAAGTCGCTAAACGGATACAGGACCCGCTGCTTACGTGCGAGGCGGTGCTTGCCGAAGCGGCGTTCCACCTCGCGTCAAGCTCTTACGTGTTGTCGCTTGTGCGCGACAAAATGCTTAGGCTGGCCTTTGATTGTTCAAGGAATCAGAGTTCCGGGAATCAGGATCAGTTGTGGGAGCTTGCGACTCGATACGAGGATAGGCGGCCCGATTTCGCCGATCTGTGCGTGGTTCGAATGAGTGAGCTTCACCCACAACACAGTGTCATCACAGTAGATGAAGGTGATTTCCGTGTGTACCGCCGCAATAGACGAGAGGTCATTCCCTGATATGCCCTTCGAAAGGGCTTAGCTGAACAGCCGTGTAGCGCTACGGAGTGATAATCATCCCTTCGGCTCGTCGCTGCGGTGACTCAAGCGTGTCCACCGGGCCCGGCGAGCTCCCGGACGACGTCTCCTACAAACG
>QHZK01000540.1 GCA_003224635.1 Acidobacteriota bacterium
CGGGATTCGGGCTGCGATGGTGGTTGCTGCCGATGAGCGCCGTGGGCTGAAGGCGGTGGATCAGCGCGTAGGTCTGCGGCAGCCGCCAATCGGCATCAGGCTTGTCCCACCAGCCGTCGAACCAGATGCCGCCGATGGGGCCGTAGTTCGTGAGCAGCTCGGTGAGTTGCGCGTCCATGTAGTCAAGGTATTTCGACCAGTTCCCGCCCGGTGGACGGCCCGCCGTGTGGCCGGTCCTGCCCAGCGGGTAATAGTCAGGGTTGTGCCAGTCGAGCTGTGAGTAGTAGAAAAACAGCTTGACGCCTTGCTTGTGGCACTCGTCGGCGAGCCTCTGGAGCGGGTCGCGTCCCCAAGGCGTGCGATCGACGATGTTCCAGCTTGATTGCTTCGTCCCGAACATCGCGAAGCCGTCGTGGTGCTTGCTCGTGATGGTAATGTATTTCGCTCCGGCGGCTTTGGCGAGGGCAACCCACTCGGCGGCGTCAAACTGCGTGGGGTTGAACTGCGGCGGGAGCTTTTCGTATTCGGCAACCGTCATGCCGCGATTGTTCATCACCCATTCGCCGTCTTCGAGCGTGCTGTAGACGCCCCAGTGGATGAACATGCCGAACCGGGCGTCGTGAAACCACTGCTGCTGGGGCGTCCATTCACTCGATCCTAGCGGCGCGGCGCCAGTGCTCACAGGTCTCGGTCCGAGAAGGATCGCCGCGAGGATGGCGGCCGTCAGCCAGAGAGCTCGTCGCTTCATGTCGGTTCTTCTCCTTTCGTAATGAATACGGCCTCGGCCTCATGCGAGCATGCTATCATAGCAAGTTACGGAGACCCGGTCGGGAGCTGTCATAAGGAGCGCCTATGACCCTCGGACGATCCCTGATACTGGTCCTGGCGCTGGTTGCAGTTGCGGCGCCGGCAAACGCGGCGAGCGAGAACATCTACGATGAAAAGGCGGACGCGCACAAGCTGATCAGCGCCGCCGTCAGCGAAGCGGCGCGAAGCCACAAGAACATCGTGCTCGATTTCGGCGCCAACTGGTGCGGCGATTGCCACGCGCTCGACGCCGAGATGCGCAAGCCCGAGCTCGCCTCCCTGATCGAAAAGAACTACGTCGTCGTGCACGTCGACGTCGGCCGCTTCGATAAGAACCTGGACCTCGCCCGAAAGTACGGCGTGCCGCTCAAGAAAGGCATCCCCGCACTCGCCGTCCTCGATCCCCACGGCAAGCTGCTCTACGCTCAGGACCAGGGCCAGTTTGAGGACGCCCGCCACATGGAGTATGAGAGTTTCAAGGCGTTTTTCGAGCAGTGGAGGCCGAAGGAGTAGGGGAAGGCTTCCCGCGCGCCGGAGAGCTTTCGGAATGCTTCACGAAATTTTTTCGTTGTATGGGATGTCATCGTTCTCGGTAAAAGGCTCAGTCTTTCCATCCTTGAACTCGGCCAGCGCTTCCTCGGCAAGCGCCGCGAGCTTGTCCTGGGGTTTGCCAAAGGCCTCCGTCCAGCGGCGTTCCGAGGCGAGTTCGGCCAGCATCATCGCCGCGAAAGAATCCTGCTCCTCCTGAGGGAGCTTCGAAGCCTCGGCAAAAGCCTTGTCGAGAAGTTTGCTCATTGCTGACACCCTTATTCTAATGCTTTCAGTATATCCCACTTTGTGAGCTTTTCTAGCCCTACAACAATGTTGACCTATTCTCACATCGCCGTGCTAATATTCATGCGTGAAGCTGTACACCTATCCTATCACAGTGGAACGTACGGGCTTGAAATACTGTATTTGTTTACCGCTCGAGATCGCCGCATAGGCGTTGCCGGACATCGCGGACCAGCGGGTACACGTAGATATCTTTGATGGCTTGACCGTGGGCTTTTTGCTCTCGGTCCATTCCTCCGCGACCGGCGGTCGCCAGGGTCAACGCCTCCGGCCCCAGTTGCACGCTGCCCACGCCCACCGCATCGGACGTCTGCAGCGGATGCCGGCCTTGGACTCGGCGGCCACACCGGTGGCAGCGGCCCACGGCGATATCAAAGCGGCGCGCCACCGTGCGCCGTACGATCTCTTCCTGATATTGCGGTGCGCGGCGCTCCAACTCCACACCGCCTCCGCAATGCGGGCAGCGCTTCGGCAGCGCGACGTCGATCCGTTCATCGAGGCGCGGAGGAATGGGGCGGCAGGCGCGTCGACCGTAGGCGCGACCGGCTTTCCGGCCTGGGGGCTTGGGGTTCGGTTTCCCACGCGGCCACCACAGCCCCGTGACTGCCGCCGGGTGGAGCCCAAATGGAGCCCATGAAGCAAGGCGAAACGCTAAGTTATTGAAAGGATGGTACGCCCGGGGTGATTCGAACACCCGACCCCTTGCTTCGTAGGCATCGGATATGTGCGTTAACCCATTGAAAACACGAGCCTGCTCATCGTCCAAAGGGCTTGTGAGGCGGCAATTTCTGCACTCTAAACGCACCCAAGTCGCCTGAAGTCATTAGAATAGCGCGGAAGAGATCGAG
>QHZK01000547.1 GCA_003224635.1 Acidobacteriota bacterium
AAGCGCCGCTCCAGAAACAGGTTCAGCGCAAAGTAAGTGGGGAAGCGGCGCGCGCCCGGCGGGGCCACCAATTCCTGCTCCTGGTTCACCAGGAAAAAGGGGAACCCGTCGCGCCAGTCGAGCGAATAGGCGAAGTCGAATGCCTTCATTCGGGGCATCCAGCTCAAGGGCATCCACCCCCAGGACTGAAAACGGTTGGGGGCGTCCCAAGGGAGTGGACCGCCGACTTGCTGGCTGAAGAGGGGATCGTCGAGAGTGAAATTGAGCACGGCGTTCGAGCGGGCCGTGGAGCGCGTGTAGGCGGCAAACAACTCGTGGCCGCCCTTGAACCTGCGGCGCGCGGTGATCTCGACCGAGTGATAGCGGTCGCGCCGCGTGTTCTCAAAGACGAAGAGCCCGCTCGGCTGGTTGACGTACGTCCATCCGTCGCGCCCGCGCTTGCCGATAAACTCCGCCTGGAAGTAGACCGAACTCGGCAGCCTGCGCTCCATGCTGACGCTCCAGTTGACGAACCGGGGTTCCTTGATGTTGCGTTCGTCGACTGAAAATGAAGTGATCACCGGCGGCCCGAGCGGGTTCTGGCCCGTGCTGTCGTAGAAGACGTCGGTGCGCTGCCCGGTCCGAGGCCGGCTGATGACCTCGAGGATCGAGGCGTCGTAATACACGCCCACGCCCCAGGTCAGCTTGGTCTCGCCGCCGCGAGTCAGCATGTAGCTCGAGGCGAAGCGAGGCGACAGCACGGGATGGCGCGTGATCTCGTCCCGCTCGAACCTGACTCCCGGCTCGATCAGCAGGCGGTCGGACGGCGACCAGCGGTCCTCGACGTACACGGCCGCCTCGAAGTTGTCCTTCTCGAACGCGGGGTTGCCGATAAAACTAGCCTGGCGGGCGAGCGTCGAGTCCTCGCGGAGAATCACAAAGGGGTTGCGGCTGAAGGACTCATCGGTCGAGACCTGGTCGAGGTCCGTCCCCAGCTTGACGTCGTGGCGGCCAAACTTTCGCAGAGGGGGCAGAGCAAGGCTGGCAATGAATTGCTGGCGCCCGGCGCGTCTGGCTGAGCTCTCGAAAAAATTGCCGCGGGTGGCGTCGGGCGTGATGACGTAAGTCTGACTCCCTCGCGGCTGCTCGTGGATGTGGAATTGGGTCGCGCCGAAGCCCACTTCGAGCAGCATCCCGCTCGAGAAGAACGATTGGTTCTTGACCGCGAGCAGGTAGGCGGAGTCGCGCAAGTCGACCGTGGTCTCGAGCGGGTTGAAGCGCGAGAGGCTGGCGTGCGGCGAGTGAAACCAATTGGTGAGAAAACTCCCCGTAAGTATCTGGCTCGGCCTCCAGTTCACCTGCGCCTTGGCGAGGTTGCCGACACGCAGGGCGGAGTTCTGGTCCTCCCCCGGCGGAAGCTCCCGGAAGATGTCCACGTCGTACTCGCCTTCGGGAACCAGGAAAAACCACGCTTTGCCCTTGCGCAGGGGACCGGAGAAAGCGCCTCGCGGTGTCCATGTGTTGAGGTGGAGGCCCCTGCGGTTCTGAATCGAGGGGATGAAGTCGGTTCCTGAATAGCGGTAACGATCGTCGCCCATGCCGGTCGTCAGGCTGATGAGGCCGCCCGCGCCCTTCCCGTCTTCCGCCGGATAGCGGCTGCTCTCGACGTCGATCGAGCGGACCGCGTCCACGCTGACCCTCATGTTGAACGCGCCGGTGCCGGAGTCGGTGATGTTGAATCCGTCCAGTTGATCGACGATCTCGCGCGTACTCGATCCGTTCACGTGGAGCTGCCCGGCGCCGTCTTGGAGGACTCCGGGAAGCAGGGGCAGCGCGTAGCGGATGTCCCGAGTCACCGTGTAGGGGAGATTGACGATCTCGCTGCTCGTCAACTCTTTACTGGAAGACGTCTTTGCCGGATCAATCGCCGGCGGCGAGTAGATGACGTTGACAGACTCGCTGAACTCCCGTTGATGGTTCAGAGTCACCTCCGCCCTCTCGGTTTCTCCCACGTGCACGTCCTTTTCGATCACCTCGTAGAAGCCCTCCTTGGCCACACGAAGCTCGTAATTGCCGTGATGGAGGTCCCTGAACAGGTACCGTCCGGCGTGGTCCGTTTCGCCTCTGGGGACGGCTCGCCCGGCGCCCTCGGTGAGCATCACCTGCGCGGCGGGCACCGCGACACTGTTCTCATCGACTACCGTGACGAGCAGGGTTTGATTCGCTTGAGGTTCGGAGGGAGCTGCCACGCTGGTGAAGGCGACGTATGGGGCTTCTGCAAAGCGTACCTGGCAGGGGATTCGAATTTGTCTCTTAGAACACAGTTCCCGACCGGCAGGTTGTGCGCGAGGCTGAGCGGCCTCGGAGATGGCGACAACCGCCAAGACGGCCAGGGAGGGTCCTCTGCGGCAGAGCTCGCGGGCTTTCTGGGTTTGCGCCACTCGAAAATCATAGGCTGCGGTCCACTTTCTTTCAAGCCTGGGAGCCTCTCTTCTCTCCCCCTGCTGTTGCATTGCCGCGGCATCCATTGCTGCGGCGCTTGACAGTCGGCCAGGTCGGTCTTAAAATATAAAGTTTGCAACATCGATAGCCTTGACACAAGGCGTGGTATGGACAAGAAAAAGGCCGAGCTGTACCGAAAGCGGTTGTTGGCAAAGCAGGAAGAGCTGTTG
>QHZK01000548.1:0-3511 GCA_003224635.1 Acidobacteriota bacterium
CTGTCGTAGTCCTATTTGCCGAGCATTATACCAGGCGTGTGTTGCTCTGGCTGACCTTCCCACTTTTGGTGATGGTAGAATATTTGGTGATCAGAAATTTAGCGTTGTTCAGTTTCTACCGGAGTCTGCTTAATATCGGGTTTCCCCGGCCTCCCGCTTTCATTCCTGTGCTGCGGACGCGCAGGGAATCAGCGTTGCTGCGTGACATGGCTAAATTGCGCACGTCCACCTGAGCTCCGATGATGTGAGGGCATTTCAACAAGAAGTTCTCCCGTGTCGAAAGAGCCCACGGTTGATCGAAGAGGGAATCAACGGTGATGCCACTGCCACCTTCACCTAGCCCAACGCCCTGGGCTTCCCAAATAATTTGTCTCATCCGTCCCATCCGTCTCATTTGTCTCACCGAAATGTGATAGGGTGGTCCTGGGGAGCCGGGAAAGGCGAACCGGAAGTGGTGGTAGCCACGGCAAGGTTCTTATTGCCGTGGGCTTTTGCCAATCGGGAGTCCGGAATGGCGAATCGGAAGCGGGTATCCGGCGGAGCTAGCCTACTTATGAGCCTACCTTCGGGCCACCGAGCTAAGAAAAGACAAAAAAGGGTCCATTTTTAGGGGAAACAAAGCCAATAGGTGGTTTAGAATGAGTCACTTAACCCAAAAATGGCAAGAAAACAAAGCCAACTCTTGGTCGATTTGCGGCGGTGAGGACACCGCCACCACAGCGGCGCGGGAAAACAAAGCCAACCGGCGCCGCACGGCGAACATAGTTCGCCGCTACAGCGGGAAACAAAGCCAACCGGCGACCTTCCTTCTCACTCCTCTGTCTTGCCCAACGTAGACTCGCGGACCTTGCGGAACGCGGCGTAAATCTCCGGCAGCTTGGAATAGATGGCGGCGCACTTGAGCCATAGAGCATTATCGATGGCGGGGTAGCCGGAGACGATGCTGTTGGGCGCAACGTCCGAGGGGATGCCGGACTGCGCCGTAGCGATCACGTTGTCGCCGATGGTGAGGTGGCCCGCCACGCCGACCTGGCCGGTCAGGACCACCTGGCGTCCGACCTTGGTGCTGCCAGCGAGACCCGCCTGGGCGCAGAGCAGCGTGTTCTCGCCGATGTCGCAACTGTGTCCCACCTGCACGAGGTTATCGACCTTGACTCCTCGGCGCAGTCGCGTTTCGCCGACGGAGGGCCGGTCGATGCAGGCGTGGGCCTGCACTTCAACGCCGTCTTCGACGACCACGGTCCCGGCGGGCGCGATCTTGTAATAAGAGCCGTCGGATTGCTTGGCGAACCCGAAGCCGTCGGCCCCAATCACCGCGCCGTTTTGCAGGACGCAGTCGCTCGCGATCCGCACGTTCTCGCGCACGACCGCGTGGGAGTGGGCCAGGAAGCGGTCGCCGATTTGAGCGTTCCGGTAGATCATCACAAAGCTCTTGAGCACGCAGTCGTCTCCAAGCACGACGCCTTCCTCAATCACCACGTAAGGACCGATGGAGGGATTACGGCCGAGCCTGACATCCGGGCCGATGACGGCGGTCGGGTGGATGCCGGGAGCGGGTCGCGACGGCGGCCGAAACAGCTCGACGGCCTTGGCGAATGCCAGGTACGGGTTGTCGGAGCGCAGCAAGGCGCGGCCGGGCGCGTCGACGTCCGGGCCCACGATAATCGCTGCCGCGCGCGTAGTCTGAAGCTTACGGCGGTACTTGGGATTGGAGAGGAACGTCACTTCGCTTTCCGAAGCCTCGTCCATTCCCGCGACACCCGTAATCTCCACGTCGGCCGGTCCTTCCGGACTGCATCCGAGCCGGACGGCAAGGTCAGCCAGTTTCATAGTCCCCCTTTCCGAGATGAACCAGGGAAGGGCAAGGTCTCATTTAGACGAGCCCAGCGCATCGTCTCTGTAAGCCATACGGGTCTGTAAACCATATGGGCAGCCAAGGGTAACAGCGATGCAAGCGTGAAGGCAACGCCGGGCGCGAGGTCGGACCGGAGTCGAGTCACAACGCGACGCCTTGGATCCGCTTGCTATTTGAAATGGCGCGGCGTAGACTACGTTCTATCCTGCGGACTGGAATGCCACTTATGCCGTCAAAAAACGAGTATCGGTCAAGCGTACGCCTTCCGCTTGAATTGCCGGCGCGCGTGCGCTGGAAGGGTCTCCAGGGCCTCGAGGAGGCGGAGGGAAAGACCGGAAACATCAGCGGGAACGGCGTGTTCTTCGTGGTGTCGGCCCGGCTAGGGCCCGATACCCCCATCACTTTTTCGGTGCAGTTTCCGTCAGAGATTGCCAAGGCTTCTGTTGAGCTCGTGGGCCAGGGGCGGGTAGTCCGTCAAAGCCGGCCTGGAGAGCCCCCTGGGGTCGCGGCCATTATTGACGACTATCAATTGGTGCCGATGAGCGCCGCTTGATGACGGCGGACTGGGTTGGGGCGCCGTCCTTCGGCGGGTGGGGATACCTCGAGGGCTGGCGCCGGTTCGGCATTTCAGCTATGCCATCTCAGCAAACTCCAAAGAGGAAAATCAAGGTCCTGATTGCTGATCACGAGGCAGTGTTTCGTCTGGGCCTCAAGAAACTCTTTGGCGTCGAGGATGACCTTCGGGTGGTCGCGCAAGCTCAGGACGCCGCCCAGTCCGTTGTTCTAGCCAAAGAGTTCAGGCCAGACGTGGTCTTTGTGCAGGCAGACATCGCGCGGCCGAACCCCGGGGACCTTTTCGCGGAAATAGCGCGCGCGGCGGCGGACACCAAGATCGTCGTGACCGCCTCTCAACTGAGCGAAGAGGAGTCGCTGAAGTACGTCGAGGGCGGAGCGTCCGGCGTGATCCTGAAAACGGCCGACCCGGCGCAGTTCGTGAAGTGCACTCGCAGGGTCATGCAGGGTGAGGTGTGGCTGGGCAAGAGGGAAGTCGCCCACATGGCGAAGCGGCTGGGCGACGTCCAGGCGCAGCAGGTTCGCCCCCGCGACACGCTGACGAGCCGGGAAAAGACCATCATCAGTTATTTGATGCAAGGTTGGCGAAATCGCGAAATCGCGCGACACCTGTCCATCACCGAACAGACGGTCAAGAATCACCTCCGCACGGTCTATGACAAGCTGGGCGTCTCTGATCGCCTGGAGCTGGTGCTGTACGCTATCCACCAGCGGTTGGAACTGCCCCCGACTGGCGCTCCTCCGCGCCCTCCCGCAAAGCAGCCCGCATCCAATGTTGATCTCGAGCCCCACGGCGCGAGACACTCCTAGGCTAGCTATCTGGAAAAACCCGCTCCCAGCCGCGGCGGGGGTTCAGCGATTTTTTTCCGTCAATAGGGCTTGGTCGCCGTATCACCTTGTGCTAGTATGCCTTGCGGCTGGGGCGGGCCCAGTTTTAGGTGTGAGGCCCCATCTCTTGAACCACGACCCTAACCTGTTGGAATACAGAGAGTTAAAGACGCTGAGCGTTTGCCACTGGTCGACATTAGTCGGGGGCGAGGAAGCGGGCCGAGCCGCCACTAGCCACTCGCAGGACCGCCGTGT
>QHZK01000548.1:3538-5908 GCA_003224635.1 Acidobacteriota bacterium
CTTTGAAAACCGACAAGCCTTCCGGAGACCTTACCCCGAGCGACGAGGCGAAGCCTTCGGTTGCCGTCCGGCCGACGCCAGAACTGCTCGAGTTCCTGGACTACGCTCGGGTCGAGAAGGGCCTGGCCGCGAATTCGGTTTCGAGCTATCGTCGGGACTTGATCGGCTTCCTTGACTATCTCGGCCGCGCGGGACAGCACCTGAAGAGCGCCACCCGCGAGGATATTCGCGGCTTTTTCAAGGCGCTCTACGCCCGTGGACTTAGTGCTCGGTCGGTGGCGCGGCACCTGGTTTCGCTGCGCAACTTCTTTCGGTTTCTCCTGGAACGGGGCAAGGTCACGAGCGACCCCACACGCGACGTTGATGCCCCGGAGGTGGGTCACAGCCTGCCCAAGTATCTGACTTCGGGCGAGGTGGACGCGCTGCTTGAGCGGCCCGATGCGTCGACGGCAGCGGGCCTTCGGGACAAAGCGATGCTCGAGCTGCTCTATGCGACCGGGATGCGGGTCTCCGAGCTGGTCAGTCTGTGCCGCGAGGACCTTGACTCGAACCTTGGAGTCGTACGCTGCCAAGGGAAAGGGAGCAAGGAGCGCCTGATACCCGTCGGGAAATCGGCGCTCCGAGCCCTCGAAGCTTACGCTCGGCAGCGGGGGGAGTTAGTGAAAGATCCCGTCGTGTCTTCTCTATTCGTCAACCAGCGCGGACGTCCGCTTTCGCGAGTGGGCTTCTGGAAGATCATCGCTCGCTACGGCCGGGCGGCGGGGATTACGACCCGAATAACGCCCCATCTGGTGCGGCACTCGTTCGCGACGCACCTGCTCGAACGGGGCGCCGACTTGCGCTCCATCCAGCTCATGCTGGGTCACAGCGACATTTCGACCACTCAGATTTACACGCACGTCCTGAAGGAACGCTTGAAACAGGTCTACAACGCCCACCATCCGCGAGCCTGAGAAGTCAAAGCTCTGGGCTAGCAGATGGCCTGAAAGGCCGCTGACGGGTGGAAGGGCCGTTCTTTTCGGCAGGGTTGACCGCCCAGCCCTTCTGTCGGTCACAACTGATCGCCAAAGGAACATGAGCGACTACAACTTCCTGATGGAAAGCCGGCTCTCGCCGGAGCAGGTCAAGGTCGTGGGCCAGGTCAGCCGCATCGCCTTGGAGCAGGGCCTGAATGTGTACCTCGTGGGAGGCGCGGTTCGGGACCTGACGGCGGGCCAGTCGATGGTTCGCGATCTGGACTTTGTGGTGGAAGGGAGCCCCCAGAAAATTCTCCGCCACCTGGACGCTGGCCACGCCTCGCCGCGCGCCAAGGGTGGCGGTTCCCTCGGGACTGACTCGAACGGGCCCGGAGTCGAGAGTTTGGTCCTCGATAAGCGACTGAACTCGGCCGAAGTCTATTTCGCGACCGGAGTGCGCGCCGAGATTGCGGAGAGTCGCAACGAGATTTACTCGAAACCAGGCCGTCCCCCCGAGGTTCGGCCCGCCATGATTTTTGACGACCTCAAGCGCAGGGACTTCTCCGCCAATGCCATGGCGGTCTCGCTCCATCCCAATTCGCGCGGGCTGCTGCTCGATCCAACGAATGGAGCTGCAGACATCGCTCGCCGTGAGTTTCGGGTCCTGCATAGCCGCAGCTTTGCCGAAGACCCCTCGCGCATCTACCGCCTGCTTCGCCTCGGCCCCCGGCTGAACTTCAAGCCGGAGGAGCGTACCAGGGCCCTGCTCGAGTCGGCGATCGAGAATCGCTATTGGGAAGAGATGCCGCCCGAACGGCAGGGCGCCGAGCTCCGCGCCATCCTTCAAGAGGACAACCCCGGCCGGGTTTTGAAGATGCTGGCCGATCGCGGGTTGCTGGGCGGCCTGGACCAAAAGCTCGCGTCGGGCAGGATTCCCTACGAGCGTTTCGCGAAGGTCCGCTCCGCCGTCCACGCCGTATCCGGAGCCGATCCTTTGCTGTTGAATTTTCATTGTCTGGTTGAAAAGCTGGGCAGCGCGCAGCAGGGCCGGCTGGCGGGCAAGATCTTCACCAGCGCCAAGGCGATCACGTCGGCCCTGGATTTGGAGCGCGACGCGCGCAAGCTGGCGCGGCTGCTGTCCAGCGCCAAGGCCTCGCGGCCGAGCCAAGTCTATGCGCTGCTTTCCAAGTACCCTCAACACTTGCTCCTGTTCCTCCTGGTCTACTACCCGCAAGCCAGGATCCAGGCCCGCGTCAAGAGTTATCTCTTCAAGTTCCCGCAGGTGCGCGCCAGGCTGCCACGCGCCGAGCTTCAGGCGATGGGTCTCGCGCCCGGCCCCAAGTTCGAGAAGATCATGGAGCACGTCTTCCTCGATCAACTGGATGGGAAGATCAGGACCCAGCCCCAACTGCTC
>QHZK01000549.1 GCA_003224635.1 Acidobacteriota bacterium
GGTTGACGTGACGGCTGCCGCGCCGCATCAGGGCTTCCGCCTGGGCCTCGGCGGCGATCCCGCCGCGGGCCCCGAGCGCCGTGCAATTCAAGCCCGCCATGGCGTTGGAGAAATCGAGCGTCGCCGCCATCTCCCAACCTGAGAGCAAACCGTAGATGAAGGCCCCGTGGAAGACGTCGCCCGCCCCCGTGGTGTCGACGGTCTCAACCACGAACCCCGGCGAGTAGAGGT
>QHZK01000112.1 GCA_003224635.1 Acidobacteriota bacterium
CTCCTCGCCTTCGTTGCCTGAGTCGAACGAAAATCTACACAGCTTGCCTGCGTCATGCTGGATGCGTGCCGCAGGGGCCTTCGACTTGCCATCGTCCATCCCGCCAAAAGAACCTGTGACGGTGGTAGAAGCAGAGGCCGCATCGTGGGCACCTGTACGGAAAGACTCTCTTGCCGTCCACGCTTACGATGCAGCCGCAGGTGTCTGTATCGCCGTACACACTACTGCGCCATGCGCTTCACTTCAGTGGGTAGTTTCGCTGTAGCGCAGAGCCCGGCCGCGCGCTTTACGCAGGTTGCCGCTTCGCCGCCGCGCTCAAGATTTCCTTCAGGCGGCGCCCCACGATCTCTTCCTCGCCCGGCTTCATCATGAAGGGCGTGACCGCCAGGCCGTATTGATAATCTTCCCCACCCAGGCAGACGATGCTGGGCTCGCCGTCTTCGAGCTGCCTCATGCATTCCGCCTTGGTCAGTCCCATCGCCTTTTCGTCCCATTGAAGATAGAGGTGCGGAACGTGATTGGCGACTTCGGGCACGAAGCGCCCGGTGCGCACGCCGGGCACGGACGAGACCATTTTGTCGATCGCGTCGAGCCGCGCTTCCCAGTCCTTCCACTCCGCCTCGTGGTCCACTTTCAGGTAGAGCTCCAGCGCCACGAACATGCCGACGATCTCTTCCTTTCCGACCTTGAGCGGCCTGCCGATCGTGTCCTCGTATGGATTATTGTTCATCAGAGCCGCTTCGATCAGGTCTTTGCGTCCCAGCAGGAGCCCCGCGCACTGCGGGCCCCGCAGTCCCTTGCCGCCACTGAAGCTGACGAGATCGAACCCCATTTTGTTGTAGTCGCTCAGGTGCGAAACAGGCGGGACGTCGGCAGCGGCGTCGTTGAAGGTGGGGATACCGTGGCGCTTGCCGGCTTGGGCCCACTTCTCGAGCCCGATCTTTCCTTGGTTTTGCGCTTCGTTCAAGAAGTGCAGCATGGCGGTCTTATCGTTGATGGCGCGCTCGAGGTCGTCCTCGGTCTCGACCTCCACCAGGCGCACGCCCACGTTGCGGACCGCGTGGTCGAAGGCGTAGCGGTGCGCCTTCTGAATGACCACCTCGTTCTTCATCCCTGTGGTATCGGGAATGCGCTTGATCTTCTCCGGGTCTTTCCCCGTAAGGCAGGCCGCCGTTCCAATCACCATCGCGCCCGCCGCGCCCGAGGCGACGCACGCCGCCTCGACGCCCAGCATCCGCGCGATGCGCTCGCCCACCACGCGCTGGAGCTCGTCAAGCACCACGTAGTGCTGGGCCGCTTCCTCCATCGCCCTGGCCGCTTCCGGCGGCAGTAGCGAGCCGGTCAGGTTAGTGTAGGTCCCCTTGGCGTTAATGCGCGTGCGGACCCCCAGCCGCTCGTAGATATTCGCGGGCGCAGCCGGCGTGCCGGTGAGCCCTCCGGGCGACACCAGCAGGCGCCGCGGGGCCCGGCCCGCCAAGGCCGAGAACACGCTGCCGCCGGCCAGGAAATTCCGCCGCGAAAATCGCCAGTTGAAAATCGCCATCTGAGTCCCCTCGGCTAGTTCTTCAGTGCGTCCGTGTTTCAGTTTGTCAGTTTATCAGTTTTTCAGTTTGTCAGTTCTCAGCTCGGTCCGTGTGGCAGGCTGACTGACTGATTTACTGAAAGACTGACTTACTGAAAAACTGACCAACTTTTTCAATCCGAGATGGCGACGGGGAGGTTTTTCCGCAACTCCACGTAGGCCGGGTAGTGGCTGATCTTCTGGAAGTCGGGGTCTCCGTCGAGGCGCTTGAGGTCCTTGAAGCCGTCTTCGAGCGCGCGCCGCAGGTAACGCACCGAATCCTCGGGCCGGGCAAGCGAGGCGAAAACCTTGGCCAAGTAGAAATAAAACTCCACGTCGGCCCCGCGCGCCTGCACCACCGTGGCCGTCGACGAGTGCTCGGTGAGGACGTTGGGGTCGAGGCTGAGCGCCTCCCGGTATTGCTCAACAGCTTGCGGGAATTTCTTCATATGCGAGTAGGACGCGCCCAGGTTCATGTGGAAGGAGGCGGAGCCGGGACTACGATCAAGGGCTTGCCGGTAGTACTTGACGGATTTCCTGAACTTGTTTTCCATGAAATAAGTCGTCCCAAGATTGTTCCAGGGCTCGGCGAAATCGGTCCGGCGCTTGGCCGCTTCTTTGTAGGCTTTTCGGGCGGCACGGTAGTTTATATCCAACTGGTAGGCGATGCCGAGCTTGTTCCACAGGTTGGCGTTGGAGCCCTGTTGCCTCAGCGCCCGATGGTAGTAGTCGATCGCATCCGCGTACGACTTCCGGGCCAGGTAAATATCGGCGCGCTCTTCCACCGTCACGTCCCTCAACAGCGGAGGCGCTTGCTGGCTTGCCGGATTCGCCGGAGCGGCGGGCCGCGTTTGCGCAGGTAAGAACGCGCTGACGAGTACTCCCAGGACGGCCGCAGGAAGAAGGCTGGAGGCGTGAAGCACCGGGAGGCGGTGCGGCGCGAGATGGTGTCGCCAACCGCGATCTGGGTCGCGAGCGTCACAGTCCGGAGTCAAGAGACGAGAGCGCAAGGGATGCCTTCCTTCCTCTCGCATGATCTTCCGCGTCTTCCA
Source organism: Acidobacteriota bacterium (assembly GCA_003224635.1). GTDB lineage: Bacteria > Acidobacteriota > Terriglobia > UBA7540 > UBA7540 > QHZK01. The sequence continues at coordinate 2,614 of QHZK01000112.1, forward strand.
CGATGAGCGTCCCCAACCCACGGACCCCTGCCCCTGTCTTGACTCTACTGTTTCTCGGGCGCTGTCGGCGCGGGTTTGGGGCGCCCCTTGAAGATAGAGAAAATCTTCTTCAGCGCTCCGCCCTTCTTTTGTGGCCGGGGTTCAACCGGATTATTGTTCGCGGTGTCGCCCGGTCGCGCGGGCGAGGGCTGGGAAGCGCCCCCAGGCCGCGGGGCCGGCGCCGAAGCGGGGCTCGTGGTCCCCGGCGCCGGGGACGACGCGCCGAAAATCTTGTGGAAGAGGCCGGAAATGCCGTGGGAGACTCCCTCGAGCACAGTCGGGGAACGGGGTTCCGTCCCCTCAATAAAGACCTCCTGCCTCGGGGCTTCGCCGGGGACGCCCGGGCTCGAAGGCAACTCGACAGTAACGACCCCCGGGGGCGCGGTGAAGTCCTCGACCTTCTGGTAGGCCGGAATCCGAGTGGCTCGCTTCATAAATTCGGTCCACGCCGGGAGCGCCGAGGCGGCTCCCGAAAGCCTTAGGTCTCTGTCATCATCATAACCCACCCACACCACGGCGAGGAGGTTCGAGGTGAACCCGGCGAACCAGCCGTCGTGGCTGGTTCCGGTCTTGCCCGCCGCTGGCAACGTGAACCCACGCGACCTGACGCCGGCCGCGGTGCCGTTGTTGATGACGCTCTCCATCAGGTTGACCATAAGGTAGTTGACGCGCGAGTCGAGGACCTGACGCCTGGTCTGGGAGGTCTCGAGCAAATTTCGGCCCGAGACATCGTTGACGGCCAGGATGAACTTCGGCCCGACGTACTGGCCATCATTGGCAAAAACCGTGTAAGCGCCCGCGATTTCGAGCGGCGTCGCCACGTAAGCCCCGAGCGCCAGCGCGGGGGTCGCCAGCAGGTCCTTGTTCATGCCAGCGTCGATGGCCAGTTTCCTGATCCGGTCGTAGCCAACCATCTCGGCCAGGCGCACCGTGGCCACGTTGAGCGATTGGTTCAAGGCCTCGCGCACCGTGACCGCGCCGTGGTATTCCTGCTTGTAATTCCCGGGGTCGTAAGTCCCGCCCTCATACGTGAACGTCGTAGGTTCGTCCATCAGGATGGTAGCCGGCGTGATCACAGGCTGGGAGCCGTTCACACCGGAGTTCAGGGCGGCAGCGTAGACGAAGGGCTTGAAGGACGAGCCGGGCGGCCGCCGCGCCAGCACGTGGTCGAGCTGGCTGACGCCATAATCGCGCCCGCCGACCAGGGCTTTCAACTCTCCGGTGTGTGGGTCCAGCGTGACCAGCGCGACCTGCGGCTGGTTGGGCTCAGGGGGTGGCGCGCCCTTCGGCCGCTTCTTTTTGGCGAGCTCGCGGTCTACCTCCACCATCCCCGCGCGGACCGCGTCCGAGGCGGCGCGCTGCAAGTCAAGATCGAGGGTGGTGTAAATCCGGAAGCTCTGGGAAACCAGATCGCGCTCCGGGAATTGCGCGAGCAACTGGTCTTTCACCATGTCGACGAAAAACGGCGCCTGGCTGCCCTCGAGGTTCTGCTGGGCAAGCTGCAAGGGGGCTTTCGAGGCTCGCTCGGCGTCGGCGGCGCTGACCAGGCCGTCCTCACTCATGCGGTGAAGCACCCAGTTGCGGCGGTCGATGGCCCGCTTCGGGTTCTTGTAAGGGGAGTACAGGTTGGGCCCGCGAATCAGGGCGGCGAGCAAGGCCGCCTCCGGCAAGGTCAGGCTCTTGACGTCCTTGTTGAAGTAGGCGTCCGCGGCTTCTCCAAACCCGTAGACGGAAAAACTTCCGCGCTGACCGAGGTAAGCCTGGTTGGCGTAGAGCTCAAAAATCTGCCGCTTGCTCAGGCGTTGCTCCATGAGCAGGGCCAGGAGGACTTCCTCCACCTTGCGCGACAAAGTCTTGCGCCGTGAGAGGAAGAAGGTCCGCGCCAGTTGCATGGTCAGCGTGCTGCCGCCCTGGGCGCGCTCGTCGGCGCGGATATCCGCGACGGCAGCGCCAAGAATGCGATAGAGGCTGACGCCGTGGTGCGAGAAAAAGCGATGGTCCTCGGCGGCCAGCACCGCGTCCACACAGTCCTGCGGCAGGTCGTCGTACCTCACGAGGCGCCGCTTGGCGCGGCTCTGATCGAAGAGCGTGGTGATGACTTCAGGCTCGAGCCAGTAGCCCTCAAGCGAACTGCCGTCCTCGAGAGAACTGATCGAGGCCAGCTTCCCCTCGTGGAACTCGAGGACAGCCGGTCCTTCCCGGATTGGTCCGCCCTCGAAAAAAGAAGCCGGACCCGGGCGAATCTCCAACCGGTCGCCTCTGACCTTGTAGCTGCCGAAGCCGGCCGCGCCCTCGCCTTCGCTGTACAGCGCCTTGCGCAGGCGCGACGCGACCCCTTCCGAGGTCCACGGCTGCCCGGCGCTGACGGGAGTCGGCGCCGAGAACACCATCGAGGCGTGGTTAAAGACCTCCCCGCCCATCCGTTCGTCGATCAGGTGCGAGAAATGGAGATAGAGGTAGGCAAAAACGGTGGTTCCGGCAAGCACGACCAAGAAGCCGGCCAGCAGAAACGCCCGCTGCCAGCGCGGCATGCCGAGGACCCTCGGCAGCCACTGACTCGGACGCAACCCTGAACGCCGGCGATGCTGGGCGGGAGGATAAGCAGCCACGAGGTATATTATAGCAGCTTGTTTTGGATGGAGGGGGCAAAGTACGTGGTGGACTAAAATCGTGTTGCTTGTACTATCAGAGGTGGCCAATCGAAGTCGGTGATTTCAACTCTTATGCCGGGTGGAACAGCATCCTCGCAGACATACACGACTCCCCCGACACCGTAACAAAGATGACCTTTTCCGGCGATTCAGGTTCAGACATTACAACCTCCCTTGAGCTTCGGCGCAGGGTGCTTGAGCTCCGTCATGGAACTCTGTCTTGTTGCACGCTCTTAGCCCTCTACCGCGAATGGCTACGCCTCGTGCAGGTATTCCCCCTTGAGGACCTCGACGACAGCTTCCAGCTTGACATCCCGGATTTGCTTGGTCGCGCGCTCGAAGATCTCCGCCTGACCCTGCTCGAACTTGCGTTTGCCCAAGGTCACGCGGTAAGGGACGCCGATCAGGTCGGCATCCTTGAACTTGACGCCGGGCCTCTCGTTCCGGTCGTCAAAGAGCACGTCAACCGACTGGGCCTGCATTTCCTCGTGGAGCTTCTCCGCCGCGGCGCGGAGGGGCGCGTCATCCATATTGGCAGCCGTCAGGACCACCTCGAAGGGCGAGATCGAGCGCGGCAAGAACATGCCGTCCTGGTCGTGGTTCTGCTCGGCGGCCGCGCTCAGGATGCGCTCGAGACCGATGCCGTACGAGCCCATGACGAGCGGCGCTTCGCGCCCGTTCGCGTCAAGGACTCTCGCGCCCATGGGCTCCGAATACCGGCGACCCAGCTTGAACAGGTGTCCGAGCTCCAAAGCTTTGGTCAGGCGCAAGGGCTTCTCGCAGCGGATGCACAAGTCACCCGGGGCGACGGCGCGCACGTCGCGATACTCAGCCGTGAAGTCGCGCCCCGGAGTCACGTTGCGGAGGTGGGTGTCGTCGCGGTTGGCGCCACTGATAAGGTTCCTTCGTCTCTCGAGCGCGCGGTCCGCGATGATCCGCGCGCCCCGCAAACCAACGGGTCCGAGCGATCCCAGGTGGGCGACGTGCAACTTAAAAGCTTCCTCGGGCGTAGCCGGACGAAACGTGCCGGTGCCGAGCGCCAGGGCGAGCTTGGTCTCGCTCAGCGTGTGATCGCCCCGCAGCAGAATCACCACGGGTTCGCTCTCAACGATATAGTCGAGCGTCTTGATCATTCTGGCGGGACTCTCCCGTGTGAACTTGACCAAGTCTTCGATGGTCTTCTGACCCGGCGTATCAAAAGGCTCGGGCGCTGCGTCGCCGGGCAAGTCCTCGACATGCGGCGCCTTCGACTCAGCCTTCTCGAGGTTGGCGGCGTACCCGCACTCCGAGAGCGCAATCCAATCTTCTCCCGTGTCCGTGGGAGCCGTGAATTCGCTCGACGCCTTCCCGCCCATCATCCCCGAGTACGCTTCGACATAAAGCCACTTGAGCCCGCAGCGGTCGAAGATGCGCCGGTAGGCCTCGGCGTGCTTCTCGAAGCTGGCGTCGAGACCGGCGTCGTCGAGGTCAAATGAGTACGAATCCTTCATGATGAACTGGCGCAGGCGCAGCAGGCCAGACTTGGGCCGAGGCTCGTCGCGGAACTTCTCCTGGATCTGGTACCAGATTTGGGGAAGCTGCTTGTACGACCGCAGTTCGCCGCGCGCGATGTTCGTCATCTCCTCTTCGTGGGTCATCCCCAGGCACATCTCGTGCTGGTTGCGATCCTTGAATTTAAACATCACGTCCACCGAGTCCCAGCGGCCTGTCTCTTTCCAGAGCTCGGCGGGGTTGAGCGCCGGCAGGTAGAACTCCTGTCCGCCGATGCGGTCCATCTCTTCGCGGACGATTTGCGCGATCTTCAAGAACGATTTCTGCGCGAGATACAGATAGGCGTAAAGGCCCGCCGCCACCTGGCGCACGTAGCCCGCCCGCAACAGGAGCCGGTGACTGGGGACTTCGGCTTCCGCCGGCACTTCGCGCAAGGTGGGAATGAATGCTCGGCTCCAGCGCATCTTAAGTTCCTCAGTCGGTCCGTATCTCAGTTGGGTCAGTTGTCAGTCTCAGTTATGTCACTCGCCACTCTTCACTGCTCCTAACAGCGCCCCGACGAGGAACAGTGATCCACAAGCCAGAACGACATCGTCTGGCGACCTCGCGCGGCAGGCGGCTTCGAGCGCCCGCACGGGGTCGGGCTCGACAACGATTCGCGGCGGCTGGTAGCGCGCCGCAGCCAGGATTTCTTCCGGGGACGCGGCGCGAGCCAGTTCCGGCCGCGTCAGATAGACCTCGTCCGCGAGCGGGAAGAGAATCTCGCTGATCTCGCCCATCGGCTTGTCCCGCATCGAGGCGTAAACCAGCCTGAGACGCCGTCCCGCCCATTGTTCCCTGGCGAAGGCCGCGACCTCGCGCGCCGCGGCGGGATTGTGGGCGCCGTCAAGCACGACGAGCGGGCGCTCGCGGACCACTTCGAGCCGGCCGGGCCACGTCGCAGTGCGCAGTCCCTCCACGATGGCGCCGCGCGGAATGTTGAACCCTTGTTCGGCAAGCCGCCAGGCAGCGGTCACGGCGGCGGCGGCGTTCTTCATCTGGAACTCCCCCGCGAGCGGCGAGGCCAGACCGGAGAAACGGTCGCCGTTCAAAGCCAGGTCGAAGACGTAGCGGCCTTGGGCGCTGCGGACGTTCGAGAGCTGGGCGAAACCCGACATTTCGAGTAACTCCGCGTCCAGTTCGGAGGCGCGCCGACGCACAACCTCGGCTGCCTCGGGATGCTCGCACGAGGAGACCACAGGCCGCCGCGGCTTGATGACGCCCGCTTTCTCATAGGCGATCGCCGCGCGCGTCGGGCCCAGAAACTCCATGTGGTCGAGGTCTACGTTGGTAATCACCGCCACGCGCGGCTCGGTGACGTTGGTCGCGTCCAGCCGCCCACCCATGCCGACTTCGAGCACCGCGAAGTCCGCTCCCGCGCGGGCAAAGTGCAAGAAAGCCGCAGCAGTCAGGTATTCAAAGAAACTGGGACGCTGGGCCAGCGATTTTTGAGCGAGCAGCCGTTCAACCGCTTGCCGGACCTCGGTGAAGCACGTAGCAAAGTCCTCGTCCGGGATTTCGCGACTGTTCACCCGGATGCGTTCGTTGACGCGAACCAGATGAGGAGACGTGTAGAGCCCCGTGCGGCGGCCCGCCTCCTCGAGGATGCTCGCCAGAATGGCGGACGTAGAACCCTTCCCATTCGTGCCCGCAACAATGGCCGTCGGATACTCTCGCTCCGGGTGGCCGAGCGAGGCCAGGATGGTCTCGATCGCCTCAAGACCGAACTTCACCCCGCGTATTTCGTTTCCCAATTCGGCGAGGTAGGCAAGGCATTCGGCGTAATTCATAGCAACAGGGATCAGGGGTTAGGGATTAGGGGCTGGGGACTCCCGGTACCCGTCTTTTCGATCACTATAAGATATCTCTTCATTACGCTCCCATAAAACTCAGTGCCTGGGCGAGATAGGCCTTCAGCTCCTTGCGCGGAACGATCGCATCGAGCATGCCGTGGCTGAGCAGAAACTCCGCGCTCTGAAAACCCTCGGGCAGCTTCTGGCGGATGGTCTGCTCGATCACGCGGGGGCCGGCAAACCCAATCAGCGCGCCCGGCTCCGCGATGTTGAGGTCGCCGAGCATGGCGAAGCTGGCGGTGACGCCGCCCGTGGTCGGATTGGTCAGAACGGAAATATAGGGCCGGCGCGCTTCGTCCAGCCGCGCCAGCATCGCCGAGACCTTGGCCATCTGCATCAAGCTGATCGCGCCTTCCATCATGCGCGCTCCTCCGGAGCAGGAAACCACCACCAGGGGCAGCTTCTGCTCGATGCAGCGGTCGATGGCGCGGGCGATTTTTTCTCCGACCACCGCGCCCATGCTTCCGCCGATAAACTGAAATTCCATGGTGCAGATGACAACGCGTTTCGAGGCCAGTTGACCCTCTCCCGTAATCAGCGCGTCCTTCAGCCCGGTGGCCTTCTCGGCCCTCCTCAGGCGGTCACGGTAACTCTTCGTGTCCGTGAAGTTGAGGGGATCGGTGGAGGCCAGGTGGGCGTCGTGCTCCGTGTAGCGGCCGTCGTCAAACAGCACTTCCAGCCGCTGCCGCGCGCCCATCTTGAGGTGGTGGCCACATTTCGGACAACAGAGAAAGTTCGCTTCCAGATCCTTCTTCCAGAGGATGTGCTTGCAGGCTTCGCACTTGGTCCACAGGCCCTCGGTCTGCACGCGCTTCTCCTGGGGCGCTCCGAGCGGATGATTATCTTTGCGAAACCAGGTCATGGGAATTAGGGCCATTGAGCCATTGCGTCATCGAGCCATTGACTTTGTTGGAGCTCCGTTCCTTTCAATCGCTCGATGACTCAGTTTGCCCGATCACTCAATAATCGATGCCTCGCTGGGCCAGGATGCCTTTCTGATAAGGATGCTTGACCTCGCGCATCTCGGTCACCAGGTCCGCAAGCTCCGTGATCGAGGGATGCGCGTTCCTGCCGGTCAGAATCACGTGCACCATTTCCGGCTTTTCTCGGAGCGCCTCAACCACCGGCGCCGGGTCCAGCATCCTGTAGCTGATGGCGTAATTGATTTCGTCCAGAATCACCAGGTCGTACTCACCGCTTCGCATCTTCTCGCGACCGAATTGCCAGGCTTCCTCGACCCGTCGCACATCTTCGGGGTCGGGCTTCTCCTCGCCGACCTTCACGAAACCGCGGCCCATGGGAAGAATTGTGAAACAGCCGTTCCCGAGCATACGGGCCGCGTCTAACTCGCCGTAGTGCCACGAACCCTTGATGAATTGTACCATCAAGACCTTCAAACCCTGTCCCACAGCGCGGAGGGCGATCCCTAGCGCCGCCGTGGTCTTGCCTTTCCCCGGCCCCGTA
>QHZK01000550.1 GCA_003224635.1 Acidobacteriota bacterium
GTGCCACGTTCAAGCCCACGGCGATTGGAAGCCGCAGCGCCGGCGTCGCGATCACTGACAATGCCAGTGGTAGTCCGCAGACGGCGGCCTTGAGCGGGAGCGGGGTCTCATCGAGCACGACGGGACCCGCGGTCAGCCTCTCGCCTGCCTCACTGTCATTCGGCAATCAGACGGTGAGCACCACCAGCACCGTACGATACGTAACCCTCAGCAATACGGGCAACGCCACGCTGACCTTCAGTGGAAGCTTTGCCATCAGCGGCGACTTTCACTTTGCCGGGCTGGGTACCTGTGGCAGCACGGTAGCCGCAGGAGCCAGTTGCACGATCAGCGTGAAGTTCACGCCGACAGCGACCGGCACACGCACCGGAACGGTAACCCTTAACGACAACGCTCCAAACAGTCCCCAGTCGATCAGCCTCAGTGGCGCTGGGACGTAGGGAGTGGCCAATGTGTTGGAAAGCTAAGAGGTAGGAAAACGCCGGGCCCCTGAGGCAGCCATGCCACAGGGGCCGCAGGGCGGTCACGTCACGGCAGGAACGACTTGGAGGGCGGGCAAAGTCTGAAGCTCCGCCCGCCCTCTCACTCTCAGGCAAGGAGTCAGGCAGGACAGGAAGCGCAATCAAAGCCTGGCGGCTGACGCTGCCCGTCCCAATCTTACATCGGTTACATCAGTCCGAAAGCTGCCTGCGGGGCCTACGCAGGCAAGGCGTCCACGGTTCTTTCTCTGGGCGGAGCTCATTCAGGGTAACGCGCAGGGAAGCTTCCGAGAGAGGCGGACAAGGAGGGGAAGCCTTATATCAAGAGGTTGTACCGAATTTTTCTTTTGCTACGGAGGAGAGACTTATATGAAGACGTTACACCGAATCTTTTTTCTGGCAATTGTCGGCTTACTGATCTGTGGCTTGCAGGCAAAGGGGCAGACGCTGCCCCAGTTCGGACACGTGGTTATCGTCGCGCTGGAGAACAACGGCTATTCGTCGGTCGCGGGCAGTTCCAGCATGCCCTACCTCAATTCACTCATCGCGAAATACGGCTTGGCGACCAATTACAATGCCGACACGCACCCTTCGATCGGCAATTACTTCACGTGGACCACCGGACAAATCCTGACCAACGACGACAGCAAGACGCCGTCGAGCTTCCCGGTCTCACAGGACAACATCGCCCACGAGATTGAGCTTGCGGGCAAGACCTGGAAGGACTATCCGGAAAAGACGGGGACCTACTACGTTCGCCACGACCCGCTGCAGTACATGACGAACATCAACAAAACCAACCTAAGCAACTTCACCCAATTCCAGACCGACCTCGGGAATCACGCCCTGCCCAATTTTTCCTGGATCACTCCCAACGGGTGCGACGACGCGCACGACTGCGGTCTGTCCACGGCGGACTCGTGGCTAAAGACCAACATCGATCCGTTGGTCCAGAGCACTTACTTCCAGCCCGGCGGCGACGGATTACTGATCGTCTCCTTTGATGAAGACAGCTCGGGGGCTCGTGCGGCCTCACCACGGGGACAGGCTGCGGCGGTCACGTCGCCACCGTCATCATCAGCCCCAATATTGTTTCGGCGGGTTTCCAGTCGAAAAGCAGCTATGAGCACGAGAACGTGCTGAGGCTGATGGCGCAGGGGCTGGGTCTGACGACGTTCCCGGGCGCCGCGGCCAATGCGGCTAACATGTCGGAGTTCTTCGGCGCCTCGGCCAGCGCGCCGCCGGTAAGCCTCTCACCTGCTTCGTTGTCATTCGGAAATCAGACGGTGGGAACGACGAGCGCCGCGCGGTTTTCGACGCTGACCAACACCGGCAACGCCGCCTTGACCATCAACACGCTCCAGATCAGCGGTGATTTTGCTTTCGCAGGCACGGGGAACTGCAGCGGTTCAGTCGCCGCCGGAGCCAGTTGCTCGATCAGCGTTAATTTCACGCCTACGACAACGGGAACCCGGACGGGGACAGTCACCATCACCGACAACGCTTCCAATAGTCCTCAGACGATTCCCTTGACAGGGTCCGGGGTTTCGTCCTCGGGGTCAACGACACTCAGTGTGTCGCCCGCGAGTCTGAGTTTCGGCAGGGTCAAGGTGGGCCACGTCAGCGCCTCAAAGACGGTCACGGTAACTAACACCGGGAGCGCTATCGTGAGCATTGGCGGCGTGGCGACCTCCGGACAGTTCGCCGAGACTAACAACTGCGGCAGCTCCTTGGCAGTTGGGGCTGGCTGCGCGATCAACGTGACTTTTCACCCTACTAGTTCAGGAACGCAAACTGGAACACTGACCATCTCGGACAATGCGAGCGGAAGCCCGCAGACAGTCAGCCTGACTGGTAGAGGGCATTGAGCAATCACGGC
>QHZK01000551.1 GCA_003224635.1 Acidobacteriota bacterium
AACATATCCCGGCCGAAAAACACGCGATCCTGGTAGTCGATAAGAAACTTTCGGGTAAAGTTCAAATCGCGAGAAAGCGCGGTGTGCCCGGAGTCTGCGGAGAGATCGCAATTGAGGTTCGGATACTTGTCGAGATAGTCCAAGAGGCGGCCGCGTCCGACGATCGGCTTGCCCGTCGGATAGGCCAAAGGCTCCTGGTCGGCGTCGCTAGAGATTTCACGCCAGAAACCGGGCGCGTGGCCCAGAAACTGTGTATGAGGGCAAAGCCGGAGCGGGGCCTCCATCACCTCGATGCCGCCGCCATACCACCATTGCCAGTTACTCGGAACGCGATGCCGCGGAAACGTCGGGTCCAGATGAAAAATCACCGGCATGCCCAGTTCGCCACAGTTTTGAAAGAGCCGGATCGCGTCGGGATCGTCATAGCGCATGCGGCGTTTGAATTCACCGAAGACGCGAGCCCGGAAGATCTCCGCGGCGGCCTTGAGTTTTTGGTGGGCGTGCGGGTCGTGGGGGTCCACGGTGGTCCCGGGAATGAACCGGCCGGGATAGCGCTCTGCAACGTCGATGACATCACGGAAGGTGATGCCCACGCCGGTGGGATCGGTCGTTGAGTAGTATCCGGGATCCATCTCGGATTCCGGTAGCTCCCAGCTTAACAGCCAGGCGCGCTCGATGCCGGCCGCATCCATGTTCTCGATCATTCGAGCGCCGTCGTAGCCGATCCACCGGGGATGACAATGCGCGTCGATGACGCGATGCAGCGGGGCTTTTTTTTCACTTTCCTGGTCCTTTTGAGATGCGACGGACGTTCTGCCGCCGATGGCGAGTCCGGTCAGTAAACTCAGCGAACTGGTCAAGCCCGCCCGCAAGAGGCCCCGCCGTCCCAGGGTGGCCGGAATCCCGGACCCGGGGTTCGGTTGGCCGCTTGTCGCCAAGTCGCCGGAATTTCCGATCGCTTCCTCGCTCGAGATACGGCCGGAGAGCTTTTCCATAGCCTGACCTCCTTGGGTGGGCGTTGGGGCATTTCTTGATCGCCCTGTCAGAATTTGAGCCGGCAGACCCATTGTGTAAAGCGAGGGCTCGGACTGCTTCAGACCCCTGAGGATTTCGTCCGACTCGACAAAGCGTCGCTGCGATCTGAGGTCGCCCGCATGAAGCATCGGTTGTCAACCGACTTGTCCTTCGGTCCTTCGGTCCTTCGGTCCTTCGGGTCGGAGCGCGAGAGGCGGGAATCGCTCACCGCCGCAGGCGCTTGATAGGCCACTCAACCGAGCGACCTCGAGCAGTGACGGACTCGGGCGCGCGCCCTTCGGAGCTCAAATCTGGAGCTCTGGGGCGTCGTTTATCCCTCCGCAACTCATTGATTTTATGGGAGAAATAATTTGTCCCATGCGTCCCATCCGTCCCCATTGTCCCATTTTAATGTGCTAGTCTGGGAAGGCGGAGCGCCCGCCCCGGAACCTGCCCGGAATCGACCTGTCTGGAGGGCTACTGGTGGAGGTGCTTTGACCGCAGACATCACAACCGGTCTGTGCCACCCGGGATGATTTCAAGGGTAAACTACTTTATCCGACCAGCCCCGATAACGCAAACCGACGGGTAGTGTGCCGTGGGCTTTTCAAACCAACGAGGCCGCGAAAAGACACTCTCGACTGTTCCCCTCACCCTCAGGCTGTGCTGTTACGTGCTCATGCCGGACCACTGGCATGCACTGATAGGTGTCGAGCACCCTCTCGTGATCTCGCGCGCGGTCCAGGATGTGAAGTGGATATCCGCGCGCCGCATCAACCGCCACCGGGGACGGCGGGCCCGGTCTGGCGGCACCAGTTCTGGGACCGCTTCGTCCGGCACGAAAAGCAATTCACGGAGAGGCTGGAATCATGCACCTCAACCCGGTCAACAAGGGTCTGGTGAGGCGTCCGCGAGAGTGGAAGTGGTCGAGCTATGGCAACTATGCGGTTGACAGGTCGCGCCTGGCGGGATGTCCGATTCAGATCGGTTACGTCCGTGTTGCCACGTCATAAAAGCCCACGCCGCCAGCACCGTGTCTTGGCTTCCGCTATTGCGCGCCCCACTTGCGTACAAGCTCTCGCGACAAGCCTTCGAGGTTTGGAAACACAGTTGTTTCCAAAATTCCCAAAGTCTCCAAGTCATCGAGGACACTTACAACAGCCTCCTTAGGAATAACTATCTTCACGAGTCGAGAGTCCTTCGTTTCTACGATCTTGTCCAGGGCGTTCCTGTCGGTTCCGTGTATGGTGAATGGCTTCGCTGAACGCTCACGCGGCGCGCGACATGGGGAGGGTCAATCGCCAAGGGCATCTTCGGATGAAGTGCTTCCTCAAAAGGCCTGGGAAACCAGGGATCAGTTTCTTTCCATTCGGGGAGCATGACGCCCGACAGATACGTGTCCCGGAGAGTCTGGCGATTTAGCCATGACGGGTCGAGCATCCAGACGGCAGCGTTGCGGGGTTTTTTCAACTCTCTGACGCGCCTCCACGTGATCGCGACCCGCAATGGCTGACTGCTAGAAAAACAACCTCAGTCCCAACTGAATCAACCGTGGCGCCCCGACCCCGTAATAAATCTTCCCGCATGTGGGATCGGCATTGCCCCCGTCACGGGTATCCGCCAAGCAATTGTTGGGGTCACCCAAGTTATAGTGGTTGGGGAGATTGAAGAAATCCGCCTTAAATTCCAGTCGGTTCGACTCGCCGTGCGGCAGCCGGAAGCTCTTCATCGCGCTGAGGTCCCAATTCCCGAACCCGGGGCCGAACAGTAGGCGGGGAGCGGAATTGCCATAGGTCCAAGGTTGCGGAGGCGCGAAGGCATTCGCGTTGAACCACGGAACGCCATTGCCTGTATCATGCGAGCTCGATCGACGGCCGGCATAAAGCGGAGCGCCTGCTACCCGGTCAGCCCTTCCCACCCACCAACCAATCTCGGTTCCGGGGTCCTCCAGATATACGTCAAGTGCCTCGCCGCTATGATATGTGGTGATGCCCGCCAGGCGCCAGCCGCCCAGCACGCCATCCGCAACGGTGTTGGTATGGCCGAGCCACCTTCTTCCGCGGCCAACGGGCAGTTCGTAGACGTAGTAGGTCAAGAATCGGTGGCGATATTGAAGGAAGTCGTTGCCGTACTCGCCTCTGAGATTCAAGGGGTTTTGCGGGGAGCAACACTCATATTGGACATTCTGAAGCTGGTGCGACCAGTCGTATTCAGTCCGAAAACTCAAACCCTGCGAGAACTGCTTTTGGATCTCAAGCTGAAGCTGATGGAAGTTGGCTGTTCCCGCGGGCGTGTAGTAATAGATGCCGCTCCAGGGTTGCAAGGGCCGTTGCTCCTGGAAGGGTACGTTCGGCTGTTGCACCGTGGGTATGTCAATGTCAGCCCCGTTGAGCAGCAAGTGATGGCTTTGCGAACCCAGGTAACTGGCGCGAAACGACCAGCTCTCGCGGACTTGCCGTTCGGCGGTAAAGTTCCACTGCTGCGTTACCTGACTGGTAAAGTTGCGGTCCACCACACTCAGGGACGGGTTCGGCGAGACGCCCGTGGCTAAGCTGGAGGGAAAGGGATCGGCGAAGGTAATGTCAGGGAGGTACGGTGTGGTGGGATTGCCGGGCAATTCGGTATTAAAGTTGTTGGTCCCTCCCCACGGTGGATTGAATTGAATGTTCCGCAGACCATACCAATCCGCCCAAAAGCTGTAATACACTCCCCATCCGCCTCGTAGCACCGTCTTGTTGTTGCCGAAGGGGCGATAGGCGAAGCCGAAACGCGGTCCCCAATTATTTTTGTCCGAATTGAAATAATCAAGCGAGGCCCCGATCTGCTGGGTGGTCTCAAAAGGATAAGCCGCAAAGGCCACCGGATTTGCTCTCGGAGGGAGTGTGGGTGTACTCGAGTTCTCAGCCAAGACCAGTTTATTATTGGCAAAATCGAAGAAGGTCGCG
>QHZK01000113.1 GCA_003224635.1 Acidobacteriota bacterium
AGGAAGATCAAGGGGATCGACTGGCTGGACGATATCATGTGCTCGGCGGCGTCGGGCGAGGCCATCGCTCCGGCGGAACGCCAGATTACGTCGCTGCTGCGCGAGCGGCACCACTTGCGGCCCGACGAAGAGGATGACTTCAACCTCCGCCACCCTGCCGACATTGCCCAGGCCAGCGCGCAATCCCAGCGCGTGCTGACGCTGCTGCTCTCGAGCATTGCCTCGATTTCGCTGGTCGTAGGCGGCATCGGGATTATGAATATCATGCTGGTTTCCGTAACCGAGCGCACCCGCGAAATCGGCCTCCGCATGGCGGTGGGCGCGACCGAAGAAAACGTCCAGGCGCAATTCCTGAGTGAGGCGGTGATGCTGAGCCTGCTCGGCGGCAGCTTGGGAGTGTTGGCAGGCGTCGTTGGTTCCTCGGCCATCTCGAATGCGCTCCGGTGGCCGACCGAGATACCGCCGCAGGCCATCCTGATCGCAGCAGTGTTCTCGATGGCCGTCGGCGTGGTCTTCGGCTACTACCCGGCGCGCAAGGCCGCGCACCTTGATCCGATCGAGGCCTTACGCTACGAGTGACCCGCCGCCGCGCGAGCGCCCCTACAGCAAAAGAGCAATTACACCTTCGGCGGCGCGCTTCGCCTTTAGCGGGCAACGTGTGCTACGATTCTCTTGTCGGCGCGAAATCGGCTCGCGGCGCGCATCTCAGCCAGATTTTCGACGACAAGGGAATGCTTCGGAGATGACAGAACAGTCCAGCCAAACCGCGCCAGCGACCGCGACGACCCTTGCAAGGCACGGCGGCGGTGTCGCTGAGGCGCCGGTGAAGCCACGGATTCTGAGCGGCATGAGGCCGACGGGACGCCTCCACCTGGGAAACCTTGTGGGCGCCCTTCAGAACTGGGTGCGCTTGCAGGACGAGTATGACAGCTACCACTTCGTGGCCGACTGGCACATGCTGACCACGGACTATGCCAATACGTCCGAATTGCAGGACAATATCCGCGAGATGGTGACCGACTGGCTCGCCGCCGGACTCGACCCCAAGAAGGCGACTTTTTTCATCCAGTCGCGTATCCTCGAGCACGCGGAGCTTCACCTGATCTTCTCCATGATCACGCCGCTCGGATGGCTCGAGCGCGTCCCGAGCTACAAGGAGCAGATCGAAAACGTCAAAGACCGCGACCTGCACACTTATGGGTTCCTGGGCTACCCGGTCTTGCAGGCGGCGGACATCCTGATGTACAAGGCCAACGCGGTGCCGGTGGGTGAAGACCAGGTCCCTCACGTGGAATTGACTCGCGAAATCGCGCGCCGGTTCAACCTCGCCTATGGCGACCTCGACTTGAGCATGTGGGGACCTCACACCGATGAAGACATCTTCTGGGTTGGCCTCGCGACAAGCACGGGCTTCGCTTCCAATGTGCCCGGCCTGTACGCTGCGCCTAACAAAAAAGAGGCCATCGAACGAGCATTTCGACAGGCACCGCTGGACGCGAGAGGCTCCTCCATCAACCGCGACCTCGGTAAGGTGCGTCCGATTTTTCCGGAACCGCGGGCGCAGCTTACTTCCGCACCGCGAGTGCCGGGCACGGACGGTCGCAAGATGTCGAAGAGTTATAACAATGCCATTTTCCTTTCCGACCCACCCCCGGTGGTCTCGAAGAAACTTGCGACCATGATGACTGATCCGGCTCGCAAGCGAAGGACGGACAAGGGCAACCCGGACGTCTGTCCGGTGTTCGATCTGCACAAGATTTTCTCCGAGCCGACGGTGATCGACAAGGTGAACCGCGAATGCCGGACGGCGGAAATCGGCTGCCTCGACTGCAAGTCTTATCTCGCCGCCGGTGTGAACGAACGCCTGGCGCCGATTCAGGAGCGGCGCAAGCAGTACGAACAGAATCCGCAGCTTGTTTGGGACATCCTCGACGAGGGTACCGAACGCGCCCGCAAAGTGGCGCAGGCTACAATGGCCGAAGTGCGGAAGGCAGTGAACCTGAGGTGAGCAGGTTCCAGGTTTCGACAGGCTACTGAAAAACCTTGCCCCATGTCATTCTGAGCCCTTCGCTTGTCATTCTGAGCGAAGCGAAGAATCTCGGTATTTCGCTCAGGGTAAACTCCGCGAAGAATCTCGCTCTGAATGCGATCATTACGAGATTCTTCGTCGCCTTCGGCTCCTCAGAATCACATGCGCGGCGAGTTTTCAGCAACCTGCGGGCGCCCTGGAACCTGAAACCTGGAACCCGGAACCTGCAACCGGTTTATGGACGAACCCCGAGAGCCCGGTACCGACTCGCCCATCAGTGGGGCGCCCATCGCGGCAGGCCCCGCGCCCAAGCGCGCCACGCACGCGGCCACGCCGCCGCCCCCGGTGAAGGTCGAAATCTACGAAGGCCCGCTCGACCTGCTGCTCGACCTGATCCGCAAGCAGCAGATCAACATCTACGACATTCCTGTCGCCAAGATTACCCGACAATACCTCGACTATCTCCACCTGCTCGAGGAGATGAATATCGACGTGGCGGGCGAATTTATTTTCATGGCGGCCACGCTGATCCACATCAAATCGCGGATGCTCCTTCCGCCCGACCCCACGGCGCCGCCCGAGGAGCAGGAAGACCCCCGCGCCGAGCTCGTACACCGCTTGCTCGAGCACGAGCAGTTCAAGAACGCGGCGGAAATGCTGCAGTCGAAGCGCATGCTCGAGGACGCCATGTGGTCGCAGCCGGGCATCGGCGAATTCGTCGAGGCGGAGGACGAGCCCGGCCTGGCCGTCTCCGTGTTCGACCTCGTCACGGTCTTCCGCGAAATCCTGGAACGCGCGAAGAAGCGCCCGCAGCTCGAAATCCGGCGCGAAGAAGTCACCGTGGCGGAAATGATCGAGCGCATCCGGCAGGTGCTGATGGGAACTCCGTACGCCGTTCGCCTGGACGACGTGATGGCGGGCTACGTCACGCGCCAGGCGCTGGTGGCGCTGCTGCTGGCCTTGCTCGAAATGGTGAGGCTGCGCGCCGTCACGCTCCGGCAAAAGGAACTGTTCGCTCCGATCACGATTCATCGGAGCAAACGATTTGAGGAGATCATGTCGCGCGCCGACGCCGGCTGGCTTGAAGCGAACCTGGAGGAAAGTTTTGGGTAGGTGGTGCGTGGTCCGTTGCCAGTGGTCATCTCCGCACATGGGCTCCGCGTACTCTGTGCCGGTCAAAACCTCAACAAGGAGCGCACGGAGGATCTCCGTGACCTCAGTGTTGAAGTCTTGGAGTTACGGAGGTCACAGAGAACGCCCGTTTTGGTTGCGGTCCAAGGCCGCGCTAAGAGCGACGGACAACGGATAACGGACAACCGACGAATGACGCCATGCTTCCAGACGAAATCCTGAAAGCCCTGATCGAAGGTATTATCTACGTGGCGCCCGAGCCCGTCTCGCTCGACGCGATCGTGAAGGCGCTCGAAGGCGAGGAGCGCGAGCGCGTGAAGGCGAAGCTCGAGGAGTTGGTCGCGGACTTCGAGCGCGCGGACCACGGAATCCAGATTCGCCAGGTCGCGGGCGGCTACAAGTTCTCCTCCAAGGCCGAGCACCACGAGGTACTGCGGAGCTTCGTCAAGAGCCTGAAGCCGCCCGTCCGGCTCTCGAAGCAGGCCCTCGAAACGCTGGCGGTGATCGCCTATCGCCAGCCGGTGACCCTGCCCGAAATCCAGGAGGTCCGCGGGGTCGATTCGGGCGGCGTCATCCACACGCTGATGGAAAAGAAACTGGTGGTCACGGCAGGGCGCAAGAGCGTGGTCGGCCGCCCGATCCTCTACCGGACCTCGCGCGATTTCCTGGTGCACTTCGGGCTCAAGGACACGAGCGAGCTTCCCAGCCTGCGCGAATTCGAAGAACTCGCGCGCCAGGCGCTCGGTTCGGAGCTGGCCCTCGCCGAGCAGTCGACGTCTTCGAGCGGAGGCCCGGATTCGTCAGAAGAACCGGCTCCTTGAGTCATCGGTGGTAGCCACGGCACGGGGTTTGTGCCGTGGGCTTTTCAAACGAATGAGGAGGGAAAGAGCCCACGGCACACAAACCGTGCCTACCAGGGCGATGAACCATGCAGGAGCGTCTTCAAAAAATCATCGCTGCGACGGGCGTGACCTCGCGCCGCAAAGCCGAAGAGCTGATCGTCCGGGGCCTGGTGAGCGTCAACGGGCGCGCAGTCACGGAGCTTGGCTCGAAGGCCGATCCCGAGCGCGACCACATCAAGGTGAGCGGCAAGCTGCTGACGCGCAGCCGCAGCCGCGTCTACCTGCTCTTGAACAAACCCACGGGTTACGTCTCCACGCTTCGTGATCCCGAAGGGCGGCCCACGGTTGTTTCTCTTCTCGGCAGGATCAGGGAGCGCGTTTATCCGGTCGGCAGGCTCGACTATCATTCTTCCGGGCTCTTGCTGCTCACGAACGACGGCGAATTGGCGAATCTCCTGATGTCTCGCGCTTCCGCCATTCCGCGGACTTATCACGTCAAACTGGAGGGCCATCCTGAGCAGGGCGGACTCGAGAAGCTCCGGCGCGGGATCGTGCTCGACGGCCAGCCGACGGCGCCCGCCCGGATTCAGGCCCTGGCCGACCGCGACAAACCGTGGTACGAAGTCACCCTGGTCGAAGGGCGCTACCATCAGGTGCGGCGAATGTTTGAGCGCATCGGGCAGGAAGTGCTAAAGTTGAAACGAGTGCGGATAGCCTTTCTGACCGACCAGGGACTGACGCCGGGCCGGTTCAGGCATCTGACGGCGGCGGAAGTGCAGCGCCTCAAAGAAAGTGTAAAGGGTAAAGTGTAAAGGATAAAAAGCGTTCCGATTTTACCCTTTACACTTTAACCTTTATACTTTCCATGAGACGGTCTTCCATCAACGAGCTGCTCCCTCCCTGGTCAACGCGAATTCGGCCCTACCCGCCGGGCAAGCCGCTCGAAGAGGTCGAGCGCGAGTTGGGCCATCCTGCAATCAAGCTCGCATCCAATGAGAACCCGCTGGGTCCTTCGCCCAAGGCCCTCGAGGCCATTCGAAAGTGTCTCGAAAAGGTTCACCTCTATCCTGACGGACAGGGATACTATCTGCGCCGCAGGCTCGCTGAGTGTCACGGTCTGGACATGAACCAGATCATCCTGGGCGCGGGCTCGACCGACCTCATCGAGCTGGTCGGCAAGACCTTTTTAACCGCCGGCGACGAAGGCATCACTTCCGAATCCGCCTTCTACATTTACCGCCTGGCCGTCGAGGAGATGGGAGCGGGCCTGGTCCTGACTCCGCTGCGGGATATGACCTTCGATCTCGGGGCAATCGCGCGCGCGGTGACGCAGCGCACGAAAGTGATCTACCTCGGGAACCCCAACAACCCCACCGGCACGATGTTCACGGCCCTGGAGCTCGATCATCTGCTCGACGTGCTGCCGCCGCGCGTGCTGGTGGTGCTGGATGAAGCGTACTGCGATTACGTCCAGCGGCCGGACTATTCCCGCTCGCTCGACTACGTCCGGGCCGGCAGGAACGTCCTGGTGCTGCGGACCTTCTCCAAGGTCCACGGCCTCGCAGGACTGCGGATCGGTTACGGTTGCGGGCATCCCGAGCTGATCGAGGCTCTGAACCGCATCCGCTCGCCCTTCAACGCCAATAGCGTCGCTCAGGCGGCGGCCCTGGCCGCTTTGGATGACCGCGAGCACGTGGCGCGCTCGATCGAGTCGAACCTCCGGGAAATGAAATTCGTCACCGAAGAACTGGCGCTGCTCGGCGCGCGCTACACGCCCTCGGTCGGGAATTTCCTGTTGATCGACACCGGGCGCGACTGCGAGGAGGACTTCGTGCGGCTGCTCCACGAAAGGGTCATCGTGCGCCCTATGAAGCTTTATGGCTTCCCGACCTCGGTGCGTGTCACCATCGGTACGCACCCGGATAACGAGCAGTTCCTCGAAGCCTTGCGCTGCGTCATGAGCGCGCCCGTCCGGTTAAAGACAGTGACGAGTGACAAGTGACCTGCGTTAAAGTATGAATTGTGAATAATGAATAATGAATGGTGAACCGAGTTGGTCCGATTCCGCATTCATCATTCCTCTGTCACTCGCCACCGTTCGTCGGGGGGGTTGCCATGGCCTCTAGCAGCGGGTCGAGCTCGGAAGCGTTCGCAGAGGGTTCAGGGGCGCGAGACCGGATCGCGGCCATGCTCGAAAGATACAAGACGCTGGCAGTGGTCGGGCTGTCGTCGAAGGCGTCTCGGGCGAGCCACGGCGTCGCGGCCTACATGCAAGCGCGCGGCTATCGCATCATCCCAATCAACCCTAATGAGACCGCAGTCTTGGGCGAGAAAGCCTACGCCTCGCTCGAGGAAGTGCCCGACCCGGTCGAAATCGTCGTCGTCTTTCGCCGCCCCGAACACGTTCCCGAAGTCGTGGAGAGCGCCATCCGCAAGGGCGCTAAAGTGATCTGGATGCAGGAAGGCGTGGCCCACGAGGACGCCGCCCGGCGCGCCCGCGCGGGGGGCCTCGAGGTCGTCGAGGACCGCTGCATCCTCAAGGAATACGCCAAGCGGTTCGTAAGCGAAGGGATTTAGGTCTGGGTGGGTTGATTCGCGTAAACCGTTTCATCTGCGAATTTTGTACGGCCCCAGGAATTTCGGTCCATTGAAGTGGATCACGTGATCCGGAGTCTCGGCGACCCAAACCTCGGTTTCCCACGCGATATCGGCGGCGAATTTTCGGAATGCTTTCACGTCGAGGAAACACGTCACATAGATCCGCTCCGCCGGACAATCTTTTAGCATGGCCTCGATCTCGCGGTGCCGTTTTGGGGAGACGGGGCCGTGTGAGGTGACGGCTTCGATCAGAAAGAGCCAGTCACGTTCCGGCCAGTGGAGGATGATGTCAGGGAGCTTGTCGTGGGCGGTGACCGGAACATTAAGCTTGGCCAGCTCGTGCGCGTCGAAAACGACGTGTTTTGATGCTGTGTCCCCGACGTAGAGGAGATTCGCGCCTGGCGCAAAGCGTGGGCCGAATTCTTCGACGACGGCGACCTGGAGTCGATTGTGAACGCCGGGGGAAAGAAAGATCGTCGAGCCATCGGCCATTTTTAGCGGGATCTTGTTATGTTCCCGGCGTCGCAGATAGGCTTGTTGCAAAGACCCAAATTTCTCGATGAACCCGGCTACGGCTTTGTCGAAGTCGGCGGTGCCAAAAGCACGAAGGACGGAAGCTGCGTCTTCGGTCAAGCGATAGACTGTGTTGCCGCTGTTGGTGGGTCGGGTTGGGTCGTCCGGGTTTCGATCAACAATGCGCGCCTGCTCGAACTGGTGGAGCGTTTGGCGCCGGATTGTTTCGCGACTGTTCGGCTTGTAATCTTTGCCGCAACGCTCGCGCATGAATTGCATGATGTCTACAGTGCGGAGAAGAGGCCGCTCGGCGCCTTTCCATTTGGCTTTTGGGCCGACGTTAGCCAGAGCCATCAGTGTCAGGCCGGAGCGCTCGTTCTGTTGAGCTTTGGGCAGCCCGAGAGATTTGAGGATTTCCGCGGCTTCTTCAATTTTCAGCACGAGTATTTTAAGTGTGGCTGAACAGGGTTCCTTCAAGCAAGTGCGCGCATAGCTGTGGATTGATACCCAGCTCTCGAAGGACAATCAGCTCTACGGCGTTACAATCAAGGGATGCCAGGCCGCTCACTTTCTGACCAATGCCGGCGACGGTGGGAAGCGGAGGCAACTTCATGCTGCGAATCTCGGTCGCGTTCACCTGCGTATTGCCGCTAATAGTTCGGAAGTAGCGATCCAGCAAATTGGAGTTGAACAGGGCGGCGAGGCCGTACACTTCATCCGGCTTCAGTTCTCTTTCGGCGTGATAGACGTAGTTGAGATGGTTCTCCAGCGCAATAAAAGGGGGGAGCGCTTCCGAAGCGATCAAGCAGCTTGCCGTGAGCCGGCGCCGTTCCTCTTTCGCGCTGAACCGCCGGAGCAAAACGTAGTTCCGCGTCGGCAAAAGAAGCCGTTGGGAATCCCGGCAAATCTTGAAGGCGGTCGGGTGCTTCTTATGGATCACCGGCCATTCTATCCGGAACGGTTTCACGTTGAAAACGGAGAGAAGCGGAGCGGTGCCCTTGCCATTGGCTTGGGACAGAAGAAAGTCGGTGGCGCGAAACATCACCACAGGCCCGGTTGAAATTCGCAGTCCCAGCTCGGGGAAACGATGCGGCCACGATTCGACAACTTCAGCAACGGCCTGATCTTCCCTACTGGCCGGTATGCGTATGTTGGCGTGGCCACAACTGTTGTCAATCACCATAGCGGTGGGCAGCGTCGCGCACTTGGCGGTATTTATGTTGAGTCCGTTGCTGGTGCTAACCGTAACATTGGCTGAGGGCTTACCGAGGCGGTGCGAGGCCGTGACGAGGCTTTCCTGGAGCACGTCCCGGAATGTCTCGGTGCGGGATTCGAACGAATGGATGTGGTCGAGCGCTATCTTCTCAAAGAACCAATGCCGAAATCCGCGAAAGTAAAGTCCGTTGCAGAAGCTCCGTGGAGTAATGGCCACCAGCTGGCCGCCCGGCCTCAGCATCTGCGCGGCGCCCGCAAGAAAGAAAGCATAAATGTTCGGCTGCCCGTGAACAACCTCTTCCATCACGCGCGCGCACGGGGAGGCCTTGCTAACCTTGAAGTATGGAGGGTTCATGATGGCGCCGTCGAATTCCCCTAGGACAGGCCAATCGTTGAAGAGCGAAGGGGGACCAAAAAACGCGGCAGCTCCGTCCAGAATGAAATCCTTGGCATGGATCTCGTAAGTCATCGAGTGGCCGTGTTCGCTCAACTTCTCGGCGCAACGCTTCATCGTTTTACGCAGGAAAGGGAGCACTTCAGGATCGTTCTCGAAAAGATGAACCTCAATATGTCGGGAGGAGCGGAAGTTGAGAAAGCAATCGCAAACGGCCGCCGTCAGCGACCCAGTACCGGCCCCTGGGTCAAGGAGGCGAAATGTTCCTGGAGATTTCAGAGACAAGAGACTCGCCATGAACCGACAGACTTCTGGCGGGGTGAAGAACTGGCCTTTTCCCTTCCGCGCCTCAAGCGAGGTGAGTCGCTCGTATCTCGCCTGCAAGTCGAAAGAATACCCCAGCAGTGGCCCACTTCTGGCATCTACCGCGCGTAGGAATATGTCCTCGCTCGTCAACTTGCCATCCTTTCGACCGCAACGAGAGGAATCTCATCCCTGCGGCCGGCCATGGAATCGGCTCCGCAATCACTATCGACGGAGACGGCCTCCTCAATGAACACGCCGCATTGTACACCAGCTCGAATGACCCCAAAAGATGTGCGCCTACGAGTCCACCTGAGGCAGGACAAACGTGCCTAAGAATCCAGAAGCTTCCAGTCGGAGATGCCCGTCACGAAGGCGAGCTCGAATGTTAAAGGCCTGCAGACGGATGCGGAAAAGGCAAGCTACCGAGGCTACGTAGCTCACGCACTGCCGTCGAGCGTCCCCAGGACCAGCTCCGCCAGGGCCTGGATGAACTTGGGCGAATCATTGAGCGCGGGCATGACCTCGAACCGCCGGATGCCCAGATTATAGGCTAGCGCGCGAGCCTCGATGCCGATTTCGCTCAAGGTCTCCACGTGGTCGCTGACAAAAGCGATGGGGATGACGAGCACGTTCGCGGCCCCCTCGCGAGCGAGCCTGACCAGCGTCTGACGCAGCGAAGGCTCGAGCCAGCGGCCGGGGCCGACTCGGCTCTGGTAG
>QHZK01000553.1 GCA_003224635.1 Acidobacteriota bacterium
GGAAATGACATCCGGTGTGCTGGTGGCCGAATTGCTCGAAGGCATGAAGTTCGCGCTTGGACCCGCGATGGCCGCCCGGAAAGATGTCCTGGCCAGGATCGGCGGAATCCAGGCGTTGGGGGCCTACTATTCTGACGATTTCGTGCTGGGGCAGCTTACGCATGCGGTCGGGAAAAAAGTGGTGCTCTCCCGCCACGTCATCGACCACGTGGCGCTGAACCGTTCCGCGCGAGCTTCGCTGCTTCACCAGGTCCGCTGGATGAAGAGCACTCGGTTCTCTCGTCCGCTCGGCCACCTGGGCAGCGTGATGACCTTTGCCATGCCCTTCGGCGTACTCGGGATGGCGGCCGGGTTCGCCAAGGGGAGATGGGCGCTCGGCCTCGGACTTCTGAGCGTCGCAGTCGTGAACCGCGTCGCGCAATCCGTAGTTGTGGGATGGGGAGTTGTCCGTGACTCGCGTTCACTCCGGTTCTGCTGGCTTTATCCGGCGCGCGATCTTCTGGGATTCTTCCTGTGGTGCGCGAGCTTCATGGGCAGGGAAATTGTCTGGGGTGGCGAGCGTTACCGGTTTGGAGCAGGGGGCAAGATGACGCGCGAGCCCGGCGCAACCGGCTCAGCGCCAGAGTTGCAGGACGCTGAGGCGCGGCGCTCGCCATCACGGTCGGTTGCTGTAGATCACCTTCCCTGAACTTCGGGCGACAATGTAGCGCGGCTGAGGGACAACTTGTTCCGCGCGGGCCCTCTGATCCGGCGGCACAAAGAGGAATATCCGGTCGCGCTCATTCCAGGCGCGCGCCAGGTCGCTTTCTTCCAGGAAGATGGGCGGCGCATCGGGGAATTGCGAGCCGAACCACATCGAAGTCGTCCTGCCGTTGACCAGGTAAACCCGCCTCCGAAGGTAGAACAGGAGCGACGAGCCGAACGCTTGATCGCCGTAAATCATGACCTTATCCGCCGGCCTCGCCTGGCGCGCGATGACTTCTGCCAGTTGTTCGGAAGAAAGGAAAGGCCCGAACCGGATGAGTGCAAGCTGGGCGGCCACGAAGAAAAGTCCGGTGGCGCAAGCCGCCGACCAAGTGGAGGCAGAGTTCCTTCCTCGAGCGCGCAGCCAGAGCGCGACGGGAGGTCCTGCGAGAAAGGCCAGCGCGGCGAGCATTGCCGGGAGGCGCAGGCCGGCAAACGAGTCGGTGGTGAGGTCAAAAAAGTGGGACATCGAGAGCGTGTAACCGCCCACGTTCCGCTCGGCCAGCACGGTCCCAATGTCGCCGACAAAAGGCCGGTGGCGCGAGGCCCAAAGTCCGGCGATTAAGACCGCTCCCGCTGCCCCGCCCATCGCGGCGTAGACCGCGTTCGGAATCAGCAGCCAGCGACTCCTCGGCCTTTCTGCCTCCTCGCGGGCGAGGGCTCCAGCCAGAAGAATCAGCAACGGCAGGTAAGCGGGGAAAGTGTAGTATTCCTGGTTGGTCGAGAGTGAGAAGAACACAAGCACCGCGCCTGCCCACACCCAGCAGAGAAGCCGGGTCCGCGCCGCAAAGTTGAGGCTGCGCGTGACCCTGGAATTCCGGGCTGGCAAGAGATCGCGTCGCACATCGCGCAGGGCCAGCGGCACGTAGAGACTCCACGGAAACAGCCACACCAGTTGCAGGCCCCAGTACGCAAGCGCGGGAAGCTTGTTGTAGTCCATGGGATACCGCTTCCCCAGAAAGCGCAGGAAGTGCTCGTTGACGAAATAGAACCAGAAGAACCCCTGGTTCCGAATGCCCGCCAGGAGATGCCACGGGGCCGCCAGCAGAAGGAAAAGCCCGAACCCGCCGGCGAGGCGAAACTCCCTCCAGCGTCTCCACTCGCCACTCAGTAATAGATATCCAACTGCGGCAAGGCCGGTGAGAACGACCCCGATCAATCCTTTGGTGAGCACGGCGAGCGCCGCCGAAGCATAGCCGGCGTACCAGCGCCAGGCGTTGTCCTGACTCGCCTCGAGGGCCGTCAGGAAGAAATAGAGCGATGCGCCGATCAGGAGCGCCAGCAGCGCGTCCGGAATGAAGACGCGAGTAAAGAGGTAGAACCCGATCGAGGACGTGACGAACAGTCCGGCGTAAACGCCGGCGCGCTGGCCGAACGCCCGGAGCGCCCAGACGGAGGCCAGAGCAACCGAGAGCAAGACCGCGAGAACCGTGGGCAAACGAGTGCTGAATTCTGATACTCCGAAGGCGCGGTAGCTCAGCGCCGCTAACCAGTAAGGGAGCGGGGCTTTCTCGAGATAACGGACGCCGTTCACGCGCAGGGTAACGTAGTCGCCGCTCGAGAGCATTTCGCGCGCGGCCTCGGCGTGGGTCGAGTCCGCATCGTCCAGCAAAGGCGGCGCGAAGAGGCCCGGCACGAACGCGAGCAGCCACATCAGGATGACGGCGCCCCACAAGACGGGCCTGCGGGCGCCGGCCGTGGCGGGGACGCTCGCCGCCTTCGGTCTGACGTCGATCTCCGAGCTGACATCGATTTCTCGCATAGGGTCCAAGTCGAGGAGGGCCACGAAACCAAGCGTCAGGAGCCCTACCCCCTCCCGCTTCTCCCCTCTCCCCTTGCGGGAGAGGGGCGGGGGCGGGGGTG
>QHZK01000114.1 GCA_003224635.1 Acidobacteriota bacterium
TTCATCTGCGAGACGCCGATCGACCGGCCGGGGGACGACAAGCGGAACCTGCGCCTGGTACGGCGCTTGGCGGGAGCACGGCGCTCAGGGTTGAAGGGCATGGGCAGGCGTGTCGCATGACATCTTGCGTTCGGAACGCAAATGACAGGCTCCCGCACCGATAAGGTCCTCGAGCAAATTCTGCGCGGAACCGCCGACGCAAACATCCCCTTCGCCAGCCTGCGCCAGCTTCTGCGAAGGTTGGGCTTTGATGAGCGAATCCGGGGAAGCCGTCACATTTTCACGAAGGAAGAGGTTGAGGAAATCCTGAATCTGCAACCCCAGGGCAACAAGGCGAAGCCGTACCAGGTCAAGCAGGTTCGTCATGTTATTGTTAAATACAAGCTGGGAGGCGAATGACGTGCCCAAATATGAAGTGATCATCTACTGGAGCGACGAAGACCAAGCCTTCATTGCGGAGGTTCCCGAACTGCCGGGTTGCGCGGCGGACGGCGCGACGTATCGGGAGGCGCTGGCCAACGTCGAGGTCATCGTCAAGGAATGGATTGAGACGGCGAAGGAACTGGGTCGCCTGATTCCCGCTCCGAAAGGCCGGCTGGTTTTTGCCTGAATCAGGACTGTCGACTTTCAACTATTGACCCTCAGCTGGTCTTATGGACCTGAACTACGATCCACAAAAAATCGAGGCCAAGTGGCAGAAGCGCTGGGCTGAGGCCAAGCTCTTCGCGTCTGAGGTGGACCCCGGGCGGAAGAAGTACTACGTGCTCGAGATGCTGCCTTACCCTTCCGGGGACATCCACATGGGGCACGTGCGCAATTACTCGATCGGCGATGCGCTGGCCCGGTACATGTGGATGAAGGGTTTTAACGTCATCCATCCGATCGGTTGGGACGCCTTCGGGCTGCCGGCGGAAAACGCCGCCATCCAGCACCAGCGGCATCCCTCGGAATTCACTTTCAGCTACATCGACCGCATGCGCGAGCAGTTGAAGCGGATCGGGTTCAGTTACGACTGGCGGCGGGAGATCGCCACCTGCCTGCCGGAGTATTACCGCTGGAACCAGTGGTTCTTTCTGAAAATGTACGAGCGCGGTCTCGCCTACCGCAAAAAGAGCCGCGTCAACTGGTGTCCCAAGTGCGAGACCGTGCTGGCGAACGAACAGGTCGTGGACGGCTGCTGCTGGCGGCACGAGTCGACGCCGGTAGTCGAGCGCGAGCTCGAGCAGTGGTTCCTGAAGACCAGGGCGTACGCAGAGCAACTTCTCGAGGACATGAAGCAACTGGTGCGCTGGCCCGAGCGCGTGCTCGTGATGCAGCAGAACTGGATCGGCAAGTCGGTTGGGACCGAGGTTGATTTCCGAGTAGCAGAACTCGAGGATCCCCTCCGCATCTTCACCACGCGAGTCGACACGATCTTCGGCTGCACGGCGCTGTTCCTCGCGCCCGAGCACCCTGTGGTCGAGAGGCTGATCGCGCGCTCGAAGTCGCCGGAGAAACTCCGGGTGGAGGTTGAGCGCGTCAAGGCCTCGGCGGTCCGGGCGTGGGTTGGGGTGAATCTCGAAAAGCAGGGCGTGGACACGGGCTCGCGCGCGCGCAACCCTTACAACGGCGAGAGCGTGCCGGTCTGGGTAGCCAACTTCGTCCTGATGGAGTACGGCACCGGCGCCGTGATGGCGGTGCCGGCGCACGATCAGCGCGACTTCGAGTTCTGCTCTGCCTACGGGTTGCCAATTCGTACCGTGATTGTGCCGAAAGACGCGACGGACATAGGCGCAGCCAGCGGCACCCCTACGGACGCCTTCGTCGAATACGGGCGGCTGGTGAATTCCGGGCCGTACACGGGGCTCACGTCGGAACAAGCCATCGAGCGCATGACGCGCGACGCGGAGGCGCAAGGCTTCGGCAAGGGGACCGTGCAGTACCGCATCAAGGACTGGGGGATTTCGCGGCAGCGTTATTGGGGCACGCCCATTCCGATCGTTTACTGCGGCGCTTGCGGGATTGTGCCCGTGCCGGAGGCGGACTTGCCGGTCGTCCTGCCCTCGAACGTCAAGCTCACGGGACAAGGCCAATCGCCACTGGCCGGCGCGCCGGAGTTTGTCCAGACGCGCTGCCCGAAGTGCGGGGGCGCAGCGCGGCGCGAGACGGACACCATGGATACGTTCGTCGATTCGTCCTGGTACTTTTACCGCTACACGGACCCGAAAATCTCGACCGCGCCCATCAACAAGGCTGCCGTTGAATACTGGTTCCCGGTCGACCAGTACATCGGCGGGATCGAGCACGCCATCCTTCACCTTATTTACATGCGCTTCTTCACCAAGGTGATGCGTGACATCGGGCTGGTAAGCTTTTCTGAGCCCGTGGCGCGCCTGTTCACCCAGGGCATGGTCATCAAAGACAGCGTCAAGATGTCAAAGTCCAAGGGCAACGTCGTCGACCCCACGGAAATGTGCGCCAAGTACGGCGCCGACACGGTGCGCGTGTACGTGCTGTTTGCCGCGCCCCCCGAGAAAGACCTGGACTGGAGCGACGCGGGCATCGAGGGAATGCGCTTCTTGCACAAGGTATACCGGCTGGTGGCCAGGCATGCCGCTGGGAGCGCGGGCGTACCTGGGAGCGCGGGTGTCTCGCCCGTTGATGCTCATCGTAAGTGGTCCCCCGCTGATCTCAGCCCCGACGAGCGGCGGCTGCTCCGCAAGACCCATCAGACGCTCCAGCACGTCACCGAAGACATGGAGGGCCGCTGGCACTTCAACACCGACGTGGCCATGATCATGGAGTTGCTGAACGAGTGTAGCGATCTCGACGGCGCGGCCGAGGCGGGGCGGATTCGTCCAGAGGTTTTCAGGAACGCCCTCGAACGCTTGGTCCTGATGCTTTCGCTCTTCGCTCCGCACATTGCGGACGAGCTCTGGGAAGCGCTCGGGCACATCGAGCCGGCGATTCGCGCCCCCTGGCCGGGGTTTGATCCGGCGCTCGCCGCCGAGGAAGAGCTCGAGATCCCCGTGCAGGTGAACGGCAAGCTCCGCGGCCGGATTCGTGTGGCCGTCGGTACCGGCAAAGAGGAAATTCAGCGCCGGGCGCTGGCCGAAGAAAAGGTCAAGCAGTATCTCAACGGCAGGCAACCGGTCGACGTCATCGTGGTGTCGCAGAAATTGGTGAATATCGTTGTCAAATAAGGTGTGAAGGGTAAAGGGTAAAGGATGAAATCAAACAGCGCAGGCTTTTTCATCCTTTAACCTTTACACTTCACACTTCACCTCTTGAGCCGATGGACCAACCCCATCCTATTGTCGTCCTCGATTTCGGCTCCCAGTACACGCAGCTTATTGCCCGGCGCATCCGCGAGATGCAGGTGTACTCGGTGATCGTGCCGTGCTCGATTGCCTTCGAGGCTCTGGTGCGGATGAGCCCGCAGGCCCTGATTCTCTCGGGCGGGCCTGCTTCGGTGTACGATTCTGCTGCGCCGACCTGTGACGATCGCGTCTTTAAGCTGAATATTCCCACCCTGGGCATCTGCTACGGGTTGCAACTGCTGTCCTACAAACTGGGGGGCAAAGTGGAGCCTGCCACGCGCCGCGAATACGGGTTGGCGCAGCTCGAATTCGATGCGGGCAGCGAATTACTGGCCGGATTGACGTCGCCCTTGCGCGTGTGGAACAGCCACGGCGATCACGTTGCCGAAGTTCCGCCCGGCTTCCGCGTCACCGGACGAACGGAAAACGCGATCTCGGTGATTGAGAACCCTCACGCGAAAATGTACGCGGTGGAGTTTCACCCGGAAGTGCGCCATACGGAACGGGGCAAGGAAATCCTCAAGCGCTTCGTCGTGAATATTTGCGGGGCCAAGCCCAACTGGTTCGCTCGATCATTTATCGAGGAGGCGGTCGAGCGAATTCGCGAGCAGGTGGGCGATGGGCTGGCGCTCTGCGCTCTTTCCGGAGGCGTGGACTCGGCCGTGGCGGCGACTCTGGTGGCCCGGGCGATCGGCGACAGGCTCACCTGCGTTTTTGTTAACAACGGACTGCTGCGTGAGAATGAGTTTGAGACGGTCACCGCCGCGCTCAGGGGCCAGGCCCACTTGAAGGTGCTGGCCCTAGACCGGTCAGAGCGATTTCTCATCCGGCTGCGAGGCGTAACCGACCCCGAGCAAAAGCGCAAGATTATCGGAGAAGAATTCATTCGCATCTTTGAAGAGGAGGCGCGCGGTCTGGGCGGCGTTCGTTACCTCGTGCAGGGAACGCTGTATCCCGACGTCATCGAGTCCGTTTCAGTGAAAGGTCCCGCCGCGACCATCAAGAGCCATCACAACGTGGGAGGACTGCCGCAGGACTTGACGTTTCGACTCATCGAACCCTTGCGCGAACTCTTCAAGGACGAGGTCAGGGTGGTGGGAAGGGAGTTGGGCCTGAGCGAGGAGATCGTGGGGCGCCAGCCTTTTCCAGGCCCCGGCCTGGCGGTGCGGATCGTCGGCGAAGTCACGCCAGAGCGCTTGCGGATGGTCCGCGAGGCTGATGCAATTGTGGATGAAGAGGTACGGTCAGTGGGGCGTTACGCAAGGCTGTGGCAGTCGTTCGCTGTACTGCTGCCCGTCTCAAGTGTTGGAGTAATGGGCGACGCGCGCACCTACGCCTCGACGGTGGCGCTGCGGGCCGTGGAGTCCGAGGACGGGATGACAGCCGACTGGTCCAAACTGCCCGCGTCGCTCCTGGAACGGATAGCGACACGAATAGTGAACGAGGTCAAAGGAGTCAACCGCGTCGTCTTTGATATAACCTCGAAGCCACCCGGAACAATCGAGTGGGAATAAGCCGGCGAGACCAAGTGCAACCGCATCCAGCGGCGACACTACTCCCCGGATGCCACAAGGGTGTTACCTAAGGAGCTAGCGACTGGCCAGCTTCTGAGCCATGAACAACAACAACTGGCGATCCTTTTCGTCGATCCGGCTTGTGAGTCGGCGCACTTTCTCGAAGAAGCGCATTTCCTTCTCCGACTCCTCGTCCATGACCAACTCTTCGGTCGTCTGCCGCTTGCTCAGGTTCGGAAGCGCAGGTGGTTCGTCTCCCTCATAGAACAACTGATAGAGAGGGATCTCCAACGCTGACGCGAGCCGCTCCAGAGTCTCGAGCGACGGCACTGTGTGCCCGTTCTCAACTCGGGAGATGTAGCATCGGAGCAAACCTGTGCGCTCTTCTATATCACCTTGTGACAGCTTCTTATCCTCACGTAACTTCCGGAGGCGGGTTCCTATTATCATAATGTGGATATTCTTACATAGTGATACTCATTTAGTCAACTAAAAAATTTTTGATTTTAGCCCCAGGGGACGGCGTTTAAGAGCGACCCAAATAGAATCAAGCACTTATATCCTATAACTTGCGATTTCACTTGATGAGGCGCCGTAGGCTCTGAGCCGACTCGATGTGGGTGTAACTCGAACCGTGTTCGCTCCGTCCATATCTGATGAAGGGCGAACCCAATGGAATCAGGATGGAAAACCCGCCCAGGGATGCCCAGGAGGTCGAATGGATCAAGCGTGTTCAGCGCGGGGAAGGGGAAGCCTTCGCGTTCCTGATCGAGCTTCACGAGCGGCGCGTTCGCGCTCTGGTGTTCCACTTGGTCCGACGACGCGATGAAGTCGAAGACATTGCGCAGGAGATTTTCATTAAAGCGTTCAGGGGAATCCGGAGCTACAACTTCCGGTCCTCGTTCGGCACCTGGCTCGGGCGGATCGCCGCGAACCATTGTTACGATTATCTGCGCCGCGAGCAAAAAGCCCGGGTCAGCTACTATTGGCAGATGTCCGAGGAAGGCAGCCGGAAGCTGGAGGAGGCAGCCGAGAAGCAGGATGCCCCCACGCCTGAGGAGGAAGTTGTGGTGCGCGATCTGGCCGACAAACTGCTGGCGCAGGCTCCGGCTGGAGACCGCATGATCCTTGTGCTTAAGGAAATCGAGGACCAATCCGTGGAAGAGATTGCGGAAGTCTTGAACCTGAGGGTCAACACGGTTAAAGTGCGGTTGCACCGCGCCCGCAAGCGAATGCTGCAGCAGTTGAAAAAGTGGCGGCAGCGAAGGTGAATCATGCGATGCGACGAGGCCCGAGAGAGTGTTGAAGAGTTGAGAGGCGATGCTCTCCCTGCTCCCATCCGCGAGCACCTTGTGACTTGCGCGGCCTGCGCGGCCTACGCAAGGGAGTGGCGGCTGGTCGAGGCAGGGCTTCGCGCGCTAGCCAGGGAGCCCGTGCCGGCGGCCTCCCTGGGGTTTGCGGCGCGCGTCGTCCGGCGGTTGGAAGGGCTTGCGGAGGCCGGCCGCAAGAGCGAGGAGTTGTGGGAGCGGGCTGGAAGGCGCTTTGTGTACGCTACGCTGTTGTTGGCATTGACGACACTGCTGGTGTTGCTGCTGCCTTCGTCGGGGCCGCTGCGAGCGCCGCCCACCACGGAAGCCTACTTTGCCGGGCTGGAAGTGGCCGCCGCAACCGCCAACGATCCCCTTTTTGCTGACGAGGCGTCGAGCGACTTCGCTCCTGGCCGCTCCGGCCCGACGGAAGGGAGCAGCGCAAAACCGAGATGACGCGCCGCGCTTACGTCTATTTCGCCCTGACGTTTCTTTTGGGTGTCGTTGTCGGCGGCGGCAGCGTGTTCTATTATGGTTGGCACTCAGGCGTGCTGCACAGAGGGGCTCCATCGAGGCGCGGTGTGGTCGGTCGCCTGACGCGGGAGCTGAGCCTCTCTGACGCGCAGGCCCAGCAACTCGGCCAGATCATGGAGGATGCGGAAAAAAAGCATCAGCAACTGCAGGAGCGGTGCCGACCGCAATTCCAGGCCCTCCATAAGGAGACCCGCGACCGGATCCGGAAAATTCTCAATCCGGACCAGGTCGCCAGGTTCGACGAGATCAACCGGCAGTTCGAGCAACGGATGCATCAGCGCATACGACCGTAGGAGCGCGCGGCGCATCTAAAGTCAGTGGAAAACCGACATCCACAAGGAAAGGTCCTACCGCCATGGCGATTCAGGAATTCTATCGGCAGCACAAAAGGCTCGCGACCCTTCTCGTGATCGCGCTGGGCGCTTTGTTCACTGTAGGCATGGTGATGCGGGCGCGGTCCAGTGAGGCCAAGTATCTGACGGCAAAAGTGCAGCGCGGTGATATCACCGCGGTCGTCCAAGCTACGGGCACGATCAATCCGCTGACCACAGTGCCCGTCGGCTCCTATGTGTCGGGCACCGTCGAGTACGTCTTCGCCGACTTCAACTCTCGCGTGCGCGCGGGGCAGGTCCTGGCGCAACTCGACCCCGCCTATTACCAAGCTCAGGTGATCGAGGCGCGCGGCAACCTGGCCAACGCGCGGGCGAACGTCAAGAACCTGGAGGCCAGCTTGGTCGGACAGCAGGCGGTCATCGAGACCAACCGGGCCAACGTCGACAAGCTCAAGGCGGCGGCCGCTTACGCCCGCGTCAACGCCCGCCGCGTGGAGAACCTCGCCAAAGAGGGCGTGCTCTCCGAGGACCAGAAAGACCTGACGGTCTCGGGTCTGCAGCAGGCGGACGCGCAGGTGCTGGCTGCTCAGGCGCAGCTCAATCAGTCGATCTCCCAGCTCGATCAGAACAAGGCCCAACTCGAGCAGGCCCAGGCCCAGGTGCAGACGATGACGGGCGCCCTTCAGCAGGCCGAGACGAATCTGCGCTACACCACGATCCTCTCGCCCATTGATGGCACGATCGTAGCGCGCAACGTCACCGTCGGCCAGTCGGTCGCCGCCTCCTTGCAGGCCCCCGTCGTCTTCACCATCGCGCAGGACCTCAAGCGCATGCAGGTCTACGCCGCCACAGATGAGTCTGACACGGGCAACGTCAAGATCGGTGCCGACGTGACGTTTCAGGTGGACGCATTTCCCACCGACACCTTCCACGGCCGGGTGAGCGCGATTCGATTGAACGCGACCACGGTTCAAAACGTCGTGACGTATTCCACGGTGATCGACTTCGAAAACCCCGATGAGAAGCTCCTGCCGGGCGAGACGGCCTATGTAACCATCCCAACGGGCCACGCGGTGGATACCGTCAAGGTTCCGAACGCGGCGCTGCGTTTTACCCCGGAGATGTCGCAGAAGAGCCTCCAGGAGCTTTACAAGCAGTATCATATCCTCCCCTCTGCGACGGCGTCTCATCTGGGGGGCTGGCAGGTGGTTTGGCAAGAACTCGCTGAGAAGAAGCTGAAACCCGTCGCGGTCAAAGTCGGGATCACCGATTACAGCTTCACACAGTTGCTCGGGGGAGATCTGAAGGAGGGGGATGTTCTGGTCACTGGCGAAGAACTGGCTCACAACCCGGCGCAGCAACAAGGGCAATTTCCAGGCGGCCCTCGCTTTGGCGGACCTCGGAGGTGAGTTTCGGAGTGCCGGAAGAGATGCTCGAGTCTAAATCTGAAACGGGGCTTGAAACGGGAAAGTCGCCCGCGCTCGGCGCTCCTGTGATCCAGGTTGAGAGCCTGCACAAGACGTACGACCTGGGCGAAGTGCAAGTCCATGCCCTGCGAGGGGTATCGCTCTCGGTACACCCGGGCGAGTTGGTGGCCGTGATGGGCGCGTCGGGTTCCGGAAAGTCCACGTTTATGAATTTGATCGGTTGCCTGGATCGGCCCACGCGCGGACGCTATCTGCTCGAGGGGCAGGATGTCGCCGGGCTCTCGAAACGGGAGCTGGCAGCCATTCGCAACCGCAGGATCGGGTTTGTATTCCAGGGATTCAACTTGCTGGCTCGAACCTCCGCGCTCGAAAACGTCGAGCTTCCCCTGATCTATTCCGGCGTCCCTCAGCAGCAGAGACTCCAGCGCGCGCGGGCGTCGCTCAAGCTGGTGGGCCTGGAGGGCCGGGAAGAGCACCACCCCTCGCAGCTCTCGGGAGGCCAGCAGCAGCGCGTGGCCATTGCGCGCGCTCTGGTCAATAACCCCTCGATTGTCCTTGCCGACGAGCCTACCGGGAACCTGGACAGCCGCACCAGCGTAGAGATCATGGAGATTTTCCAGCGTTTGAACGAGGAGAGGAACATCACCATCCTGCTGGTCACTCACGAGCCGGACGTGTCGCGCTTCGCCAAGCGAGTGATCATGTTCCGCGACGGCAAAGTGCGATGCGATACAGAGGTCGAAGACAGGGCCGTGGCAGGCGAGGTCCTGGCGACCATGCCGGTGCTGGGCGAGGACGACGATGAGGATGCTCCGGAGGAGGTCAAAGGCTGATGGATTTGAGGGCGGTTCTTCGTGTGGCGTTAAGGGCTCTCGCGCGCAACAAGATGCGCACCGCTCTCACCATGCTGGGCATCATCATCGGGGTGGGCGCGGTGATCTGCACCGTGGCCATCGGCGAGGGAGCTTCCCGCCAAGTCCAGGACTCCCTTCGCAACCTGGGGGACAATATCGTCTATGTGGCGGCGGGCAGCGTCAACCAGCACGGGGTACACCTTGGCAGCACGGCTACTAAGACGCTCCGAGTGGCGGACGCCAAAGCCATCCAGCAGCAAATCCCGATGATCACCAGGGTTGCCCCGGAAGTCGGGGCCTCGGCGCAGGTGGCCTACATGGATCAGAACTGGTTTACGCGGATTCGCGGCGTGGCCCCGGAGTATCTGGACATCCGGCGATGGCCCGTCGAAAGCGGGGGCGCCTTCACCGATCACGACGTGGAGGGGGCGGCGGATGTTTGCCTGCTCGGACAGACGGTGGTGGCAAATCTGTTTGGAAGTGAAGACGCGGTGGGCAAGATGATCCGGGTGCACAACCTTCCCTTCAAGGTGATCGGGGTATTGGCCTCCAAAGGGCAATCGCCATTTGGGCAGGACGAAGACGACACCCTGATCATGCCTTACACGACCGTGCAGAAGAAGATCGCCGGTATCGACTGGTTGCAGTCGATTGTCTGCTCGGCCGCATCGCAGCCCGACATCTATCCTGCCGAGCAGCAAATCCACGGCCTGCTGCGCGAGAGGCACCACTTGCGGCCGGACGAGGACGACGACTTCATCATCCGCAGCCCTACGGATCTCGCCCAGGCGCAGGAGCAATCCGGACGCATCATGACGCTGCTCTTGGCCAGCATCGCCTCCGTCTCGCTGCTGGTGGGCGGGATCGGAATCATGAACATCATGCTGGTCTCAGTCACGGAGCGCACCCGCGAAATCGGCGTGCGGATGGCCGTAGG
Organism: Acidobacteriota bacterium; assembly: GCA_003224635.1. Classification (GTDB taxonomy): domain Bacteria; phylum Acidobacteriota; class Terriglobia; order UBA7540; family UBA7540; genus QHZK01. The sequence continues at coordinate 10,205 of QHZK01000114.1, forward strand.
CGCCACCGAAGAGGACGTCCAGATGCAGTTCCTGAGCGAAGCGCTGGTGCTCAGCTCGCTGGGCGGGGCCGCGGGCGTGGTACTCGGGGTGGCAGGCGCCGTGATTGTCTCGAGCATGCTTCACTGGCCTACGACCATACCCCCGGAATCGATATTAACCGCTGTCGTGTTCTCGGCCGCGGTCGGAATCTTCTTCGGGTACTACCCGGCGCGCAAGGCCGCGCACCTCGACCCCATCGAGGCCTTACGGTATGAGTAAAAACAGTGAAGAGTGACAAGTGACGAGTTGACAGGATCCACGATTTATAATTGGGCGCGTAACTGAAAAACTGACGAACTGAAAAACTGAGGAACTTCATTATGAAACGTCGAACCCTTGCGATAGCTTCAGCCCTGGTGTTGGTTCTTTTTGCGTCGGGCCGGTTGCGCGCCAAGGACCGCGCACAGTCTCGGACGACCGGCGCAGACGAGTTCTTCATCATCTCGTCGGTTGACCTGAAGAAGCACCAGCTCGTCCTCAAGCATCCCACGGAAGTGACCGAGCTGATGCAGGTCACCGACTCGACCGTCTGCCTCGACGACCAGGAAGGCCGAATCCCCTTTGGCGACCTTCGCGCGGGCGACACCGTTTACGTCACTCACGCGGCGCGCCGCGACGGTCCGCCTGTCGCTACGCGCGTTCGCCGCGCACCCATGACGGTCGAGCAACTACAGCGTCGCTACCTGCCGCCCTTCGGGGGCCGGTAGCGGTCCTTTCGTCGTCGGTAACCGGCCGTGGAAGTGATCGCGAGACTTCGCGGTCGCCTACTCCAGGTCGGGTAGCTCCTCGCGCGGGATCAGCAGGCGGATCGATCGGGCGTGTCCCGGCGTTCGTTCAATCAGCTCACGCCTTTCCAGAGTCGACACCATTTGGTGAACGGAAGGTGGCGAGACGCAAAAGTATTGCTGCATTTTGGCCTCGGACGGCGGACGTCTGTGAATCTTGCCGTCGTAATGAGTGAACGCCAGGTATCGACCTGCTTTGGGGTGTAGGGTGTCTTCATAGACTGCGCAAAGATTTTGTCCCGGACGTGCGCGTCGTGCTTCCGTTCGATGTATTGTCAATTGGCGGGTCAAACAAAAAGCGGTTGCGGAACGCCTGGTGTCAAGTGCCGATCACCGACAGCGACCCTAGAACGGAATGTCTTCGTCGGTAATCTCTGACTCGGGGCGGGCCTCGGCGCGAGGCAGGGAGGAAGGTCCGGGGGGGTCGGACGCAGGGGGATCGGGCGCCGGCTCAGCCGCGTCGAAGCCAGCTCCCGTGCCGCGTCCCGCCGGGCGCTCCGAGTCTGCCTTCGAACCCAGCATCTTCATCTCGCGCGCCACGATTTCGTAAGACGTACGCTTAATGCCATTCTGGTCCTCCCATTGGCGGCTTCGGATGCTGCCCTCGATATAGACCTGCTTGCCTTTGGTCAGGTATTCCCCGCAAATCTCCGCCAGCCGCTTCCAGGCGACAATATTGTGCCACTCGGTGCGCCGTTGCTGCTCGCCCGAGCGGTCCTTGAAGACCTCGTCGGTCGCCAGAGAGAACTTGGCGACCGCATCTCCGCTGGGCATGTACTTGATCTCCGGGTCCTTACCCAGACGCCCGATGAGAATTACCTTGTTGACCGAGCCCGCGCTCATTGGAAAACCTCAGAACTTGCGGTGGGAATCGCGAATAACGAATCCGGTAAGGGTCACATGGGTTCTACTCCCGGCGCGATTCGCTCTTCTTAGCGGGTCCGCTTGCGCGCCGCCGCCGGGGCGGCAGTCAGTCCCTTCAAGCGCTGGCGGGCCAGGTCGGCTTCGCGCGAATTGGGGTAGCGCTGGATCAGAGAACGAAGTTCTCGCGCGCCCGCCTGCGACTGACCCAAATCGAGCAAGGCGTATCCCTTCTTCAGTTGGGCCGCGGGCAGCTTATCGCCGGCTGGGTAGCGGTCCAGGCACTTATTATATTCATCGATCGCCTTGGGGTACTCCTCCTGAGCGTAGTAGGCCTCTCCGACGTAGAACTGGGCGTTCGAAGCCAACTCCGTGTCGGGATAGTACTGGAGGTATTGCTGGAAGTCCTTGATTGCGAGGTCGTACCGCCCGCCATTGTAATCGGCGATCCCGGACTGGTACAAAGTGGCGGCATCCGGGATGCGCGGTCTTGGGTCCTGGGGCGGCGAGCCCGGTCCGGTCCCCGGCGACGACCCGCCAGCCCCGTTGGCAGCGTTGGGGGGGGCCTGGGCGGCCTGAGGAGCGTTCAAGGTCTGGATAATGGTCTGGGTTTGGGCTACCTGGTCAGTAAGTTTGGCCACCCGCGTTTTGACTTCCTCCAGGCTCTCGCTTAGCGCCTGCATCTGACCCGTCATGGTGTCGAATCGGTTGTCCGTCTTCGCCAGGCTCTCCCGGTTGGTTTTCTCGAGCGCGTCGACCCTGGCTTTCATCGCGTTGACGCTGTCGTTGGTCTGTTCAACAAGGGTTTTCAAGACCGCCGTCTGCGTGTCCACGGTCTTTTGCAGGTTCTGCAGCGCCTGCTGAAGGGCGTCCAGTTGCTCCATTATGCGGATGGTTTCTTTACTTACCGCAAAAGCCGGCGGCGCCACGCATAGGCACAGACCCGAAAGGAGCAAGGCGGGAAGGGCATGCTTTCTCAATGTCAGTTCGTCCTCGCTTTAGAAAATAACGGCCATGGTCAGTTTACCCTCGCGCCGTGCTTGGGTCAACAGGGAAGGGGAAGCCCACTAAATAATTAATCAGGGAGATCGCGGCATGACCCTACTGCGAACAAACCAAGCTGATCCTCTGGCGCCGCCAGCCGCGGCGTCGCGAAGTGCGCCAGGCGAGTTCTGTAGTGGCTGCGGCGCGCACCGCGGCCGGGAGCCCGACAGGGGCTCCCGGCTTTGATGGCTCCTTATTTGGATTCGGTGCCGTACACAAATTTGGCGCGACGGTTCTGTTGCCAGCAATTCTCGTCGTGCTCGGTGCAGATAGGCCGGTCTTTGCCATACGAGATGGTCGAAATCCGGTCGGCGGCGACACCGAGATTGACCAGGAAGTTCTTGGCCGCAGTGGCGCGCCGGTCGCCCAGACCGAGGTTGTACTCCTCGCTTCCACGCTCGTCGCAGTGACCCTCGATCGTGAACTTGATGTTCGAATGTCCCTTCAGGAAGTCGCCGTCACTGGTCAGAACCGCTTCAGCATCCGGGCGAATGTTGGACTTGTCGAAGTCGAAGTACGCGTCCTTCATGTTCTTCGCGAAGGCTTCTTCGTCGGTCATCTCCTTCGGCGGTGGTGGAGGCGGCGGCGGAGGAGGCGGAATGGTTACCGTCACGCGGGCCTGACAGGTGCCGGTCCCTCCTGGACCCGTCACGGTCATCGTGTAGGTGGTCGACTCCGTCGGCGTCACGCTTGTTGAACCCTGAGCTTGTTGCTTGCCCAGGCCCGGTTGGAGATCGAGGTCGGTGGCATTTTGTGACGTCCAGCTCAATGTCGCCGATTGGCCCTTGTCGATGGTGCTAGGCTCTGCCGTCAGCGTGCAGACGGGCTCGGCGGGCTTGACTGGTGGAGGTGGCGGAGGCGGCGGTGGAACATACTTCTTCTTTTTCTTGCCGCCACAAGCGCCCGCCAGGGCTAGGATCGCCAGGATACAAGCAAGACGTGCCAGGAGCGGCATTCTCTGTAGCATCTTGATCTCCTCCTTATCGGGCGAGAACGTCATGATTTCTCTTTGGAGTGCTTCTCTTCGCTCGGAATTGCCCATGGCGGCGAAGAAGCGTTCAACGGCTGTTTCTTCGACCTGCACTTACAACAACCGTAAAGGGTTGATATGCTAACACCAAAAGAAAATAAAACGCAACTTTCTTCTGTGCTATCCAGCAGCGGGTCAATCTGACGCAGAGGCGGCTTTCCGGAGTTGCCGAAAAGCCGGTCAGCGCGCGGCGGAAGGGCCGGCCTTCAGACCTGCCGGAACAGCAGGGAACAAAATAACTCCTTTATTTTCTTGTCAGGCGCTACCGGGCAGGGTTAGAAACTCCGCCCTTCCGCCGTGACTTCCTCGCGTCTCCATTGGCGGTCAGTTGGACCAGTTGGGGTTCCAATTCCGCCCCGCCGTGGTGACCTGCTTTTGCTCTTTGCCGTCCGCGAGCATCATCCAGATCTGTTTGGAGCCCGAGCGGTCAGATTCGAAAACGAGGTGGCGACCGTCGGGCGACCACGTGGGATGCTCGTTGCGGCCCGCGTCGTGGGTTAATTGCACGGTGCGTCCCGTGGCGATTTCGATAACGTAAACGTCGTAGGTTCCTGTGTCCGTGAGGCGCCAGTGGAAGGTCATAAACGACCCGTTCGGCGACCAGGACGGCGCGCTGGCGTCGCCGCCTCCCGTGACCAGCCGGCGCACGTTGGTGCCATCCGCCGACATGATGTAAATCTGCGCAGCGCCGCTGCGGTCGGAGACAAACGCGATCTCGTTCCCCGTTTTCGGGTTCCAGGCCGGGGAGATGTCCACGCCGGGCGAGAAGGTCAAGCGCTGCAGGTTCTGCCCGTTGGCGTCGATAAGGTAAATCTCCGGGTCGCCGCTCATGCTGGAGCAGAAGGCGAGCCTCTTGCCATCGGGCGACCACGCCGGCGTGGTGTTCAGTCCTTTGAAGCGCGGGAAGGGAATGCGGCGGTTGGTTTCGAGTGAGAAGATGAAAATGTCCGGGTTGCCCAGCGCATAAGTGGTGAAAGCCAGGCGCGTATTGTCCGGGGACCAGCGAGGCGTCGTGCTGTTGACCCCGTAACTGGTGATGGGATGCTGGTTAAAGCCGTCGTAATCCATCACCCAGATTTCCGGGTGACCGGTCCGGTTGCCGACGAAAGCGATTTTGGTGAGGTTGATGCCGGGGATTCCACCCCCGAGAGCCTTGATGATCTCGTTGGCGAAGCGGTGTGCCGCCTCTCGAGTGGAAATCTCGTTCAGCGTGGCCACGTACCGCTTGGCGAGGACGCTCGCGTTCGACGGGTTCTGGACGTCGTAAAGACGCCCCGTGACCACCAGGTTTTCGTTGATGACTTCGGTCTTGCCAAAAGCCAGCATCTGGGCGGAAGCGGGCGGGTCTGTCCAGCTCTTGAAATCCACGTCTCCGGGCTCGACGGGGATTTTGAGGGGAAAGTTGCTCTTGCTGATCATCTCAAAGATGCCCGCATTGCTCAGGTCGTTCCCTAACGTCTGGTTGAACTCCTGCGTGAGGTTGACCCATCGCGGGTCGGGCGACTGAGCGGGAAACTCGGCGACCGCGAGGCGAACCATCGGCGCCCCGCGGTTGATGCCGGTTTCCAGCCAGTCCTGGCCCCGACCCGGCCGAAGGGACAGGAGGACACCGGGCAGCGCCAGGGCCAGCACTGGCAACAAGAACCTAAAACGCGCAAATTTCATTCTCGAAGAACCTCCTCGACAGGGTCCTCAACCCGAGTGGGCGAATGCTCGACCTCCCGTGACCGTCGGTCCATTTAGGTCCCCAAGCTTTGTTACGAAGTCCCGACTCCAAGGTCCCGAGTCCAAACTCGAACACAGTCGAACCTCCGTGCGAGTCTCGCCTTTCGAATCGCCCATTGACTCAAGGATTGGTCACCGCCGGAAGTCAAAATAGAATTTCACCGAGACCTTGTTTCCCGAGTAATCGGGGGGCAGCGGACTCAAGGGGCTCGAAGCCTGCACCGCCCGCAAGGCGGAGCGGTCCACTTCCGGGATTCCGCTGGATTGGGTGATCTCGATATTGGTGATGGTGCCGTCGCGCAGAATGTCGAAGGTGATGTAGACGCGCGGCGCCGACATCAGGCTCGGGCTGACGGTGGACTCGAGCCAGTTGCTGCTGATGCGGTTTCTGAGCGCGGTCACGTACCAGCCGTAGCGCTCGCCGAAGGCCGGCTCTCCAAAACCAATCCCGCCCTCGCTCGCGCCCTTGGAAAACGCAGCGTAGCTCTGAGCTGGTTGCCCGCTCAGCCCGAACGGCACGGCGTTCTCAGGAATCTCCGGCTCGACCTTCTGGATGCGCTTGTTGATTCGCTCGGCCTTCTCGGGCTTCACGGCTTCCTTGAATTTCGGAATTTCCTTGGCTTCTTCCTTCGGCTGGGGCTTGGGTTCCGGTTCGGTCTTGTACCGCCCCGGATTCTCGGTGGCCAGGGTATTCGGGGTCGTCAGGGTCGGGCTGGGCAGTGCGATGCCGGGAACGGACTGGACCGCGTTCACGTGGACCGAGTCGCCAGGCGTGGCGTCCGTTCCCCATGAGTTCCCAAAATGCGGGCCGAGCATCGTGTAGCCGAGAACCGTAACGAGCAGCAGCGCGTGGAGTGCGAGCGACGCCAGCAGCGTGCCGCGCAGCCTCTCACGGGGGTCAGGAAGTAATGGAAAAGTCGCAGCACCCATTAAAGTTCAGCAGGCAGTCGACAGAACACGCTCGGTGCAGGTATCGTCTTTAACCAGTCGAGCACATCACTCCCATCCGAAAATGGATCGACCGGCAGGACTCGACGCCCCTGCTCCACTTCGAACGCTTGGGGCCCGTGTGCGTTTACGAAGTATTCATCCGCACGGTCGTCCATGTAGTACCCGTCCGCAGCAAGATCGATGCCGCGACACCGGTTGTCAGTGTCCGTCGTCAGAACCAGCAGTCGCAGAAACCAATCGCTGTCGCGAAATGCCGCGGCGATTTTTTTATGGAGAAACGCTCCCCGCTGGGACACGGGTATACGCAAAACCGGTTCCTGAAAAATATCAGACCAGCCGCTCACGCAAATGAGCCTGTCGAAGCCGGCCCTCCTCAGTTCAGCTTCGAGTACACCTGAAAGGAATCCGGCTTTGACTCTATCTTCGTAGTCGAGAATGGCTCCGTCGATGTCGAAGTACAGCAATCGCACTCATCACCAATCTTCCCGGCAGGGCGCCTCTACGTCCTGCCCTAAGACGTCCCTTTCGTCGACAAAGGCTCGGTCACAATGTTGAGGTTCGTGAGGTTGGCCTGCTTGAGCGCATCCACCACTTTGGCGAACGCCCCAAAGGACACTGCCTGGTCGCAGCGAAGGTAGACCGGCGCGTCGCCAGCCCCCTTCAGCCGATCGAGCACGGCTGCCCCCAGCCGGTGGATATTGACCGGATCGTTGCCGACGTAGACGTTCTGGCCCTTGTCCACCGTCACCACCACTTTCGCGTCGGAAATCACTTTGACGGTCCTGGTCTTCGGCAGATCGACTTCAATTCCCGATTGCAGAATAGGAGCGGTGAGCATGAAAATAACCAGCAGGACCATCATAACATCGACAAAAGGCGTAACGTTGATCTCCGAAAGCGAAGTGTGAGTCCGACCCTTAGGTGTTGTGAATGCCATCGGCTGGCCTCGGTTTGGAAACTAAATTAGAAAGTCGAAGTTGGGAAACGGGAAAATCGAAACTGGGAATTCGGAATTAGCCGCTTCAGACCTGCCTCGCGCCCTACGCGAAATGCCGCTCCACGATGTTGATGAACTCGAGCGCGAAGTCGTCCATCAGGGAGCCGAATTGCTTGACGCGCTGAATAAAATGGTTATAAGCCATCACGGCGGGGATGGCCGCGAACAGGCCGGCCGCCGTAGTGACCAGCGCCTCCGAAATCCCCGGCGCTACGCTGCGCAACGTCGCCGTTCCCGTCGCGCCCAGGCCCTGAAACGCGTCGATAATCCCCCAGACTGTTCCGAAAAGTCCTATGAAGGGCGTCACCGCGCCCGTCGTGGCCAGCCACGGCAGCCATTGTTCCATCCGTGTGAGTTCGCTCGATGAAGCGATCGCGAGCGACCGCTGGATGGCTTCGATGCTTCGAACGTGAGGCTTCCCGGGGTTTTCGCTCACCACCACTTGGTTCTCGATCTCGCGGTAGCCACCCAGGAAGACCTCCGCCAGCGGACTGGCCTTCAGCGCCTGGCAGGAGGCGCGGATCTCCGATAGCTTCTTGCTGCTGCGGAAAACCCTGAGAAATTCACGCGATTCCCGGCGCGCAACCTTGAAGGTCCGGTACTTGCGAAGGGTGATGGCCCAGGATAAGACCGAGAAGACCAGCAAGATCAGCAAAACGATTCGCGCCACGGGACCTGTGGTCGCGAGCAATTGCCACACTTCACTCTGGTAAAGGGCAATCTGGCTGAGTACGATCAGTCCGACGGTCAAACGACTTCCTCCTCGCGACGTATTTCATATCCCCGCATTAACTCAACCTACCACACCCCTCCCAGTCCGTCAATGAAACAGTAGCGGCCCGCTGCTGCGGTCGCCACGGCGATGGGTCCGATTTTGAGGCTTTACTCTGGCTGGGAGTAGGTCTATAGTGTGCGGCTTGAAGTCGAGAGCCCGCAGTGCCAAACGCAAAGCTATCTCGCGCTGCTCGGCGCGTCATCGACGGGAGGATGCGATGAAGAAGGTTTGCCTCGTCGCGCTGCTCGCCCAGTTTATCGTGCTCGGCCTTGCCGCGCCCCGAACGATAGCCCAAGAGAACAAGGAGAAGGAGCAGAAAGCCAGTCGGGCCGCCGAGGCCCGCTGGAGCGGCGTCATTGTGCGGCTCAACAAGGACACGTCCACGGTGACCGTCCGCAAGCAACGCATCGAGAGGATCGTCCACTTTGACAGCGCGACGAAATGGACGAAGGGCACGCACAATGTCGACATGAGCCAGTTCAAAGATGGTGACCGAGTGATTTGTCTTGGCAAGTATGACAACAAAGAGTTCGTGGCCAGCCGAATCGATCTGAGGGAACCTCACATGCTCCCGTGAGGCCGGTCGGCGAAACTGACGATCGTCGGCTGATGATTGGCGACCTTCTTTTACGCCCTGAATTTTCAAGGGGTTACCAATCAGCGACGGCGCCAGCCGATTGGGGCCGAGAATTTCCCCATTCACTGAATTAGGTTTTACTTGACCCGGTGCGAAACAAATAATACCCTGCCGAACCATGATAAGCGGCTTCGGCTGGTTCCGGTCGATGCTACAAAGTTCAGAGAAACCCGAGCATGACATGTTGCGAGTGGGGCGAAAGTTTAACGGCAAACGGAGAAGGAAGCGGAGTTTGGGGAAAATTCGCCTGATCTAGCGAAATGAGGTGAGATATGAGCACTGTACCGTTTAATGAGACGCCGAGGCCCAGTGGCGGACTGGTTCAGATCGGGTCGAAGGAGGATCTGATCCGTCAGCGGCTGGAAGAGGAAAGGCGCCGCCTGGAGAGGGAAGCCGGGATCGAGAGGAAGCACGCTCAGCCTTTTCACCGGCCGATCGAGCATCCCTTCACGAAGTCGCAACGCGACAGGACCACCATACTTTTTGGCGGCCTTACCTGGAAGCATGAAAAGCTGGTCCACGGCGCGCTGGAGAGTCTGGGGTACAAGTGCGAGGCGGTGCCCGTGCCCAACAAGAAAGCCTTCCAGCTCGGCAAGGAGTATGGCAACAACGGTCAGTGTAACCCGACTTACTTCACCGTGGGCAACCTGGTCGAATATCTGCAGGACCTGGAAGAGAAGGGCATGAACAAGCAGGAGATTATCGACCGGTACGTGTTCTTCACGGCGGGCGCGTGCGGCCCCTGCCGGTTTGGCATGTACGAGGCTGAGTACCGCCTGGCGCTCAGGAATTCGGGCTTCGACGGTTTCCGCGTGCTGCTCTTCCAGCAGTCAGGCGGCTTGAACCAGGCCGAGGCCGAGGCGGGCCTCGAGATGAACCTCGACTTCTTCCTCGGCATCTTGAACGCCCTGAACATCGGCGACGTCATCAACGACGTCGCCTACCAGATTCGCCCCTACGAAATAAACCCGGGTCAGACGGACCGCGTGCTCGACGAGTGCATGGACCTGCTGCACGAGGTGATGCGGCGCAAGCTTCCCTACACCCTGGAAGGCAAGCTCGCGTCGGTGCTCAAGAAGAGCGGCCCCCTCGCCGGAACCGCCACCCTCATCGGTAAGTTCCTCGATCAGCTCTATGGAGACGACTACACGGCGGCGCTCCACGAGGTGCGTGACCGGTTTGATGCTATCCCGGTCGACCGCACGCGCGTGAAGCCTACGGTCAAGATCACCGGCGAATTCTGGGCCCAGACCACCGAGGGCGACGGAAACTTCAACATGTTCAAGTTTCTCGAGAAGGAGGGCGCCCAGGTATTGGTCGAGCCCATCGGCACCTGGATCATGTACATGATCCACCAGGCCAAGCAGCAGATCAAGGACGAGCGCGGCCTCGACCTGATCGCGACCAACGTGCCCAA
>QHZK01000115.1 GCA_003224635.1 Acidobacteriota bacterium
CAACGATTGGGACCTCAAGACCACGGACCTGACCGAGAGCGGCTCTTTTCTGTTCTCCCCCGACGACCTGAACCAATACAACTTCAACGTGCTGAATCTGTTCAACCACGTCGAAATGGCCGGGCTAATAGCTCCCCGGGCCTTCATGGTCGAAATCGGGGACCTGGACGGCGTGACGTTTGTCCCCCACCAATTCGTGGACATCGAGCTCGCCCGTGTCGAGGATCTGTACCGACGGCTGGGCGTCCCCGAGCGCGGGCAGGTGGCCCGTTTCTTCGGAGGGCACCGGGTGGACGGCACAAAAACGTTTCCGTTCCTTGACCGGTGGTTGAACTGGACGCCAAAGAAGCCGGTAAATTGACAGGACGCGAGCCCAACGCGATCCGGACGGGCGATAACGCCTCGGCGGGCGCTGCACTCTCGGACGCTCGCCGCGATGCGCGTGTTATGATTTCCGGCGCAGTCTTCGGGGTGTCGCGATAGCAATCATTTCATTGAGAAGCCCCTAAGGGCAGGTGTGCGTAATCAGTACGACGGCATTATTCTCGGCACTGGGCATAACGCGCTCGTGCTGCTCGCGTACCTAGCACGCAGCGGCCTGCGGGTTCTGGCCGTCGAGAGGTCCGATGTCATCGGCGGAGGATTGGCAACCGAGGAAAACCCGCGATCTCCCGGGTTTTTTCACAATACTCACTCCTTCTTTCATCGGGCCCTCACCGCGATGCCCTGGTATCGCGACTTGGAGCTCGAAAGGCACGGGGCGAAGTATATTGAGCCTGACTTTAATGTCGCTTTGATTTTACCTGATGGGCGCGCGCTTGAGTGGTGGACGGCATCGGAGAAGACGATTGATTCCTTCGCGGAGTTCTCCAAGAAGGATGCGGAGCGTTTGCGATATTGGATAGACGAATTCAGACCCATTGTGGAACGTGTTCTACGTCCCGAAGCTCAATCGGCTCCGATAAGTCCCCGCCTTCGCGGGCAACTCCTGGCGCGCAGTCCTTTGGGGCGCAAACTCCTCGACGTGGCGGCGCGCTCTCCGTTGGAGTTTGTGGAACAGGAGTTCGAGCACGATGTGATTCGCGCCGGGCTCCTCTTCTTCAACGGCTTGCGCGAGATCGACCTGCGCCTCAAGGGATTTGGGCACAGCATTCCGGCGCTTCTGGCGGGAAAGCACATGGCGCAGATGTGCCTGGGCGGTTCGGCGCGGCTGGCCCAAGCTCTGGCCGATGACATCCGTGAACATGGCGGTGAAATCAGGACCCATCTCGAGCCGGCATCCATCTTGGTCCGGCGCGGTAAGGCAGCCGGGATTGAACTGACGAACGGTGAGCGGATCATGGCCAAGGCCTTTGTTGCCTCTGGTCTCAATCCGCAACAGACTTTCATACAGATGTTGGATGCCAAGGCGACGACTTCAAGAGTTCGCAACCGAGCCGAAGCGTTTCAATATAATTTGTTAGCCCCATTATTCGCTCTGAACTTGGCTCTTCACGAGCCACCTCGCTACAAGGCGGCCGAACGACGACCCGAGTTGAACAACGCATTGATGGTCATCCTGGGTCTCGAGCGATTTGCCCAGTTTCACGAAATCGTGGCTGCACATGAAGCGGGCGAAATCCCGGCCACAAAGGTGATGTGGGGCGCCTGCCCGACGCTCTTCGACCCTGGTCAGGCGCCACCGGGAAAACATACGGCATTCATGTGGGAAAAGGTGCCTTACTCACTGAGGGGCTCGCCGCAGAACTGGGACATCGAGAAGGGCGGCCATGGGCAGACGCTTCTCCGTCTTTGGTCACAATTTGCGCCGAACCTCTCGCCCGATATTGTAATCGACTCGTTTACGCGCTCGCCTTTGGATACCGAACGGCGGTTACCCAACATGAGATCGGGTGACCTGCTTGTGGGATCACTTGGGAACGATCAAGTGGGCTACAATCGTCCTTTTGCCGGAGCGGGTCAGTACCGCACGCCCGTGCGCGGCCTGTACTTGTGTGGCGCCTCAACCCACCCGGGCGGCAACGTCACCGGGCTATGTGGGTACAACGCGGCCGGTGTGATTGCCGCCGACTTGGACTTGCCTATTTGGTGGAATCCCCCGCAGTTCGAGAAGACGTTAAGCCAGAATTTAAGCTGATTCTGGAGAGTCAGCTCTTCTTCTGAGGGCGCACAACCACCGGCTTGCCAGCCACCAGTTAACCCTCGACCTTCAGTAGCCCGGAACACCTGCTTTGTGATAGGCCCTTTCGGCGCGCTGGAATTCCTCCTGCTCCTCCATCAGGCCCTTACTTCGCAGCATCTGACGGATCGTCGTGTGAGGGTCGTTGGACCAAAACACCCCGCGGTCCTCGTCCTCGTAATAACGGTAGCCCAGTTTATCGCCGTAGGCCTTCTTGAGCGCTTCCCCGTTCTTCAGGGCCGAACTCCACGGGAGGATGGCATAGCTCAGGTCGATTTCCTGAATGAGGACGTTGTCTTCGGGGGGAGTGAGGTTGCCCACCTCGGCCTCTTTCTCGTTCACGGGCCATCTTATTTGGGAGGCGATTTTGCCGGTCGGTTCGAAGATGGAAGCGTTGTTCCGCCAGGTGCTGGACACGATGTAGTAGTGGTTCCGTTTGGCACGCGCGGCAGGTTGGGAAGTCTGTGGTGATTGGGTTGGCCAAACAACCAGGTCGGCGCCCTTACGGGCTAGTTCCCTCCAGCCGTCATCAAACTCCATGTCGTAGCAAATCTGTATCCCCAGCTTGCCGAAATCACAATCGAAGACGGGTTCTTCCTTGCCGGGAGTGGAGCCGCGTTCCATAGAGCCAGAGTCGCTATCGACCACGAGGTGCACCTTCCGATAGGTGCCCACAACCTCGCCTCTCCGGTCAAAAAGAATGGCGGCGTTCGAACATCGCTTCGTAGCCCGATCCTCCAGCAGGTACGTAGGTACGACGACGTAGCAATGGCATTTGCGCGCTTCCCGCGCGAAGGTTTCCTTGACCGCACCCTCCAATGGAAACGACCAATCCGCCACTTGTCCAACTCGCTCGCCTTCACCACTCAGTGCCATCTCCGGCAGTACCGCCAAGTCCAAGCTGCGGCCATACTTCTTCTCTGACTGCGACTGCATGCGATCGACAATCACCGTCAGTTGGTCCAAGCGCTTTTTGAGACCCGGATGCTTTCCCCAGAACGGTTGCATAACCGTGCCTACAATGACTTTGCGGGGCGGTTGATCCGAGGTGCTCTTCACGGCAATTTCTGCGCCCGCAACGGGCAAGGTCAGCAAAAATCCTATGAAGCACACAACCAACTTGACCAGCCTGCGTGTTTGAATCAGGCGTTCTGGTGCCATAACAACCCTCCTTTGCGGAATGGTCGAAGCACTGTCAAAGGAAGGCATTTCCCAAGAACCTGAATCTTGTGGGGTACGTCAGGATTTCCATTGTGCCTTCCCGGGGACGGGTCAGTATACTCCGCACCGCCTCCGGTGGGGCCGTCTATCCCGGGTGACTCCGGCAGGACAGGAAGGGGGAACCTTATCTTTTTCGGGTGCGGGAAGCCAGAAATGGGTCCTTTTCAGGCGCTTTCTCGAACACCTCGACGTCTCCGCCTTCCTTCCCACGGACATTACCGCGGAGTCCCCCGTGCGGAGCGTGCCTTCGCTTTCGACTCCGGCAAAGCCCTCACGGTCATGCTGCGTGTGGACGATTACAGAGTGTTACCATCGGAGCTTTCCAGCATTTCGTTCTGAATTTCCGCGTGTTCCGTCCCTATGAAGCGGAGTCCGACGAGCTTCTCCTAATCCTTCAGGCGACACCTGTTCCGTCGATGGCCGAGGTCTGCCACAGGCTGGGATTGAAACGGCTGACGGCCAGTCGAAAAATTCCCGAGTGAATACCGACTCATCGTGTCACGGCATCAGCGACGGCGCCGCACTTGGCTGTACTACGGCGACAGAAATCAGGACTGCGCCTTTCGACGAGCTAGCCCACCCGAAAGCAACGACCTTCCAAATGCTTCAGAAGCCTGCCCCGTTTGTTTTCAACACCGCCAGCCGCTATTTTCATGGCAGCGAAGCATCCCGGTATTGCATTGAAAAGAAATGGCACGGATGCTTCGCTAGGCTCAGGATGACAGGCACAAAGGCCTTTTTCCAGCAACCTGTCAGAAGTTCTCCAGGATTTCGGTCACCAGCGTGCGCGCCAGATCGCGCGAGATTCGGTCGAGCGCCGGCTGGTCTTCTTCAAACAAGTTGGCGGCGGTCTGGCTCACCTGGTACTCTTCCCTGAAGACGTAAGTGGGATTCGCAAACAGGACTTTCTTCGTGTGAAGGTCCACCAGTTCAACGCCTGCTGTTACCTGGATTTGAAGGGCGGTGGCGCGGCCGGTCTGGAGGTCAAAAGTCACAGCCCCGGCCCGCACTTCCTTCACCGTCCCCTTCAGCACCGCGTCGGCCTGCGACGGGTCGGGCGTGATCCGGAAGCTGGTCCGCTCGATGAACTCCCGCGTGACAGCCTGGGCTAGCCGCTGCTCGATGCGGAACCGGCTGCTCTGGTTGGTGAAGATCGGAACGGCGATGGTCTTGACGTCCGCCGGCAAGCGATCACCGCGTCCCGCCACGTGATAGCCGCAAGCGAAAGACAGCAGGCAGAACACGGAAAGCAGAAGCCCGGACGGGGTAAAGTGCAAAGGGTAAAGGTTGAAATAAGCAGGCTTCATTGTTCCCTTGGCAAGGCGGCCCTGGTAAGACGGCCTCACGCAAAGGCGCTGAACCGCGGAGTAAAGGTTGAAGTAAAGGACTCCTGTATTGTTTCAACCTTTACCCTTCAGCGTCCGCACGTTACAGCTCACCGTTCATGAGACTTTTGGTCTTAACGATAATTGTAAAATATGGCGACACCCTCTTCTGTAGCGGCGGTCTGCGACCGCCGTCTCCGGCGCTCATAGAGCGCCGCTACAGCGAATCATCGTCAATCGGTCTTCTTCGTTGGTTCGTGCCTTGGCGGTAGCGGCGGCCGCTCTTTCACCCACTCTGCGATCTCGACCGCATTCACTGCCGCCAGGCGCAGGTTGTCCGCCGTGGCCCACAGCCAGAGCCCTGCCGGGTGCTCCGCATCCGCGGTAATCGCGTCCACCAGGATGTCGCTCGTGCCCGTAACGTCGACTTGTGACGGAGCCTGGTCCGAGAAACGCCGCACGCGGATGCGGTCGCCGCCAAGGGCCCGTTCGACCGACTCAAGGCGCGCGGCCTCGGCCGTCTCAACATAAAGCGACACGGTCAACGAGTAGAACACCGGGACCTGGATCACGCGCAGTGCGGGCAGCGGAGCGCGATTTGCGAGATAGACCCTCAATTGGGTCCGGATGCGGCCCTCGAGATCGGTGAGATCGTCGCGGTATCGCGATTCGGCCCGACGAGCGCGGCCCAGCCGGGGTAGCAGGTTGAAGGCAAGCTGCGCGCCGAAGACTGACTCGGGAATCTTCTGGAAGCTGAGCAGGTTGATGGTTTGTCGCTGAAGTTCTTCAATGGCCCGCGGGCCGATCTCGGAGGCCGGGCCGAAAACCTGGGCCACCGCCGTCCGAAGCGGAAAGCGCGCCGCCAAGCGCAGCAGCAAACTGCTGAGGATAATCGCCGCCGGGTGAACTGAGACAAACCGCTTTGACTCGCGCAGGCCCCCGTTGGAGAAAACCTCCCGGTCGAGGAAGGGCACGCTGAGCACCCCTGCCTCGGTCTGCCCGCCGCTCGCCGCTTCACCGAGGTCAATCACGACTTGGCGTTCGGGCCTGTCCGGTGAGCTGAGAAACGACGGCGGCCGGATCAAGCGGCCGGCCAGGAAGGCGAAATCTACCTCCGCCTCCCTCGCCATCACTTCCGCCCGCTCTAACACGGCCTGCGCTTGGTCCTGAGCGGCCAGATTTCCATCGAGGTCGACGATGGGAAGATCGGGCTCCTCCTCGCCAGCTCCCAGCGTGATGAGCCGGGCAACCGGGAAGCCGCGTTCTTCAAGGACGGTGAGGAGTTCTTTTCCCAGGAGCGAAGAAGCTCCCACAACTGCCACCCGGTAACCCTGCGCATCGCGCTTCATGCTGCATGTACCTCCTTCGGCGCAGGAGAATGCGGGCGAAGCCGGGAGGTGAGGCGAGCGATGGGACCGGAGAGCACGTAGGTGAGGGCGAGGGTCAGGAGCATGTACTCCGAAAACGTCACGACGAGGTAGATGATTAGACCGAGGACAATGATGAGGAGGTAAGACCGTGGTCGGTGCAGGTCCAGGGTCTTGAAGCTAAAATAGCGCATCCGGCTGACCATCAAGAAAGCCAGCACACCCATGATGCCCAGCCATACCAGCCCGTAACGCCAGTCGTTCACCGGATATTTCGCCCAGTGGACCACCGCACCAACCAGTCCCGCTGCGGCAGGAATCGGCAGCCCCACAAAGTACCGGCGGTCGCTCTGCGGCCGGTTGGTCTGGATGTTGAAGCGAGCCAGTCGCGCGGCGCCGCAAATCACGAAAGCAAAAGTCACTACCCAGCCCAAGTCGCGCAAGTGCTGCACCAGTTGCGTTCCGGCGACCTCTTCTACGGGTCGGACACCCCAGGCAAAGGCCAGGAAAGCCGGAGCCACTCCAAAGCTGACCACGTCCGCGAGAGAATCAAACTCCCGGCCGAAGTCCGAGCTGGAGTTAGTAAGGCGGGCGATTCTTCCGTCCAGAGCATCGAAAAGCACAGCGTAGGCAATGGCTTTCGCCGCGCCGTCAAAGGCCTGTAGCGCCTGGTCCGAGCCCATTCCAGCGGCAAGTATCTGCGTTCCCCTGAGCGCCGAGAGGATCGCGTAGTACCCGCACACCAGCGTTCCCACCGTGAAAAGACTCGGCAGCACGTAAAGGCCTCGCCGCAACTGGCCTTTCCTGCGTGGCTTAGGCGTTGGTTCTGGTAGTCCCAAGGATGCTGCTCCCGGCCCGTACATGGTCGCCCACCGTCACCTGCAATTCAACCGCGGGGCCCACAAGCACGTCAACACGCGAGCCGAACTTGATCAGTCCCACACGCTCTCCGCGCTCGAGTCTGTCCCCGGGCCGCTTCCAGAATACGATTCGTCGCGCCAGCAAGCCAGCGATCTGCTTTACCATCACGGTCCCGTGCTCGCCCTCGATCGTGAAGACGTTCTGTTCGTTTTCGAGCGAGGCGAGGTTCTGGGAAGCGATCCGGAAGGCCCCCTTGCGATAGCAGACGTTCCTGACCGTACCTGCAATCGGTGAACGGTTCACGTGAACGTCGAGCGGGGACATGAAAATGCTTATTCGACGAAAACTTCGGCTTTCGACAGTCTCGCTTTTGATTTCGACGACGCGCCCGTCGGCGGGAGAAACGATGGCTCGAGGATTAGAAGGAATCTCGCGGTCGGGATCTCGGAAAAAATTGAGAACAAGCAGGCCCAGGATAATAAAGAAGGCCGATGCTACGTAGAGTCGCAGCCCCATAAGGCCACCCGCCGCCAGCAACAACGGAAGACCGTACCAGTATCCCTCCTTCACCATGTTTTTGCTGGTTTAGCGGCCCAGGTTCCGCTGCCTCCCGTCTCACCTTGATTCATCGGGGTCCCCGGGACGCTCTACACCTTCCCCCTCCCGCTTGGCCGACCACGCGGGATCCCAACCTCGAACGGCAACTACGCTTCGGCAGAAGCGCTGTTAAAGGGTCAGGGTCAAGCTCTAATCTAATTATCCGGCCGGGACTGCTGGACCAGCTTTTCCATCTGGTCTTTCACGCGCAGCTTCAGCTTTTTCAGACGGATTTCTTCAATCTGTTCCTGCTCGTTGAGGTAATGTTTTGAAGTCAATTGGTCAAGCTGGGCTGCGTATCGGGCGTGTTCTTCACTCAGGCGTTTGTACTCGGGGTCATTGGCCATCAACTGCTCCCGGATGGCCTCGGCAGGAGCGTTCACGGGCGTGTGTCACCTCCTAGGCTGAAGATCACTCTGAGGAAGAGAGTAGCACAGCGCGTCGTGCCATTCAAGCCGGAAATAGACAGAGACAGCCGACGCCAAGACCGCGCCTATTCCCAAGCTCAGGAACGCCAAATGAAATTTGTAGGGGAAGCACTCTCAGGCGCCTCCCGCTGGGGGGAGAAGGGAGGGCCGCGAAGGCCGTCCTCTACAGATCGAGTGACCAGACGTAAGCGTCTTCGGGTGGATCTGGGTAGTACTTGTTGCGGGTCGAAAGTATGCTGTACCCCATTGAAGCATATAGACCTATGGCTGGATTATTGGATGCGCGGACCTCCAGGTAAACGCGCTTGACCCCGGCCCTGCGCAGCCGTCCGTGGGCCTTGTCGAGTAAGGCCCTCCCCACGCCGCGTTGCCGGTGTTCGCGGGCCACCGCCAGGTTTCTTAGTTCTGCCTCGTCGGCGATCAAGCAAAAGGCAGCAAAGCCCAGTACCGAGGCGCTGTTGCAGCCCAAGATCTGCTCCTCCTGGCCCATCGCTGAGGTTGCAGACACCACGGCCTCCGATTCTGCTATTAACAGCAGCCCCGCCGGATCGCGCGCCAGGTGAGTATAGTCTTCCTCCCGCCACTGGGCTGCCTCCGGACAGGCGCTCTGAATCGCAAGGACCGCCGCTAACTCTTGCTCAGTGAACTGTCTGACGTTCATCTCTGTAGCTGAATCGGTCTGTAGCTGATGGATCGCACTCTGGTTGATCTATGAAGAGCGCCACTAGCGGGCCTGGAGGAACGGTAGGTTTCCAGCCCGCCGCTTACAATTGCTCGGGGGCTCATCCCTTCCAATGAAGCTCCGCGTCTGAACACCGGACGTAACACGCGTTGAGTCCGGCGGGGGACTGGAGTCTTCCTTCCCGGTGCGCGAACACGGCCAGTCGCGCAACGGCATCCACCAGGCAGCCCTGGACGCTTTGCCAGCGCAGGTGACCAGGAAAAGTCGACCGAAGCTCCAGCGCCGTCCTGTCGTGCTCGCGAACGAGGCAACAGATCGCCTGGCTGGCGCACTCGCCCGTCGCAAACTCCTCGAAAAACTGCCTCAGGGAATTCTGGGCAAGGACCAAGCCATGCTCCGTCGCGCTTTGTGCAGAAGACGGGAGCGGGCGGGACGCTTGTACACCTCCAAGTTTCAAGACTGGGTTGGGCTCTGTAGCTTTTCCAATGTGACTTCCCGCCGCGACCGCGTACCCCCAGGCTCCGGTCCCGTGGCCCATCGGCCTCGAACCGCCCGCGGGACAGCTTTCGCCATCGCGCTGAAAGAGACCGACGAAGAACTCGCCCCGGCGGGCATCGAGGACAGACGCTGCCCAGACAGCCTCCGGACGGGCTTCCTCCACCATGGCCTCCAAGACCGAGACTCCCCGCACGGGACGCCCGAACGCCTGCGCCCACCCTTGTGCCGCCGCCACCCCCACCCGAATCCCCGTGAAGGATCCGGGGCCGGTTGCGACGGCGAACAATTCAATATCACGCAGGTCGAGACTAAGCTGCGCGAGCAGGCCCTCGACCATCCGGAACAGTGTCACCGAGTAGTTCGAGCTACCCTGGTTCCGGGAGCAGGCCAAGCACTCCAGGTCACGATATATCGCCGCGCCGCCGTGCTCGCTCGTCGTATCAAAGGCCAGGACCAACATGATTACCCTGACTGCCCAGCCGCCCGCCGCACCCCAAGTCGAGATGATACCCCTGCCGGCAGCGGCGCGCGGGTCGAAGCTCAACGCTGGCGCTATGCTACAATTGCTAGTTTAGTCTATAAGGA
>QHZK01000116.1 GCA_003224635.1 Acidobacteriota bacterium
CATCCCCTACATCGAGTACTTGCTGGCGGGTTCCATCGTGCTCTCCATTTTTGTGACGGCGATGATCGGCGGCGGGATCATCTTCATTGACGACAAAGCTCGAGGCCTGCACGAAGGTTATCTGGTGACGCCGATCACCAAGTTCGAGTTGATCCTGGGATTCAACCTCGCGGGGACGGTCAAGGCTATCCTGGCGGGCCTCGTGCTGACCACCGTCGGATCGCTGATTGCCGGCATTCCTCATCCGTTCGAGCCGGTGCGCTTCGCGCGGCTGCTGCTGGCAATCGTCGCGACGTCGCTCGCGCTCATCAGCATGATGTTTCTGCTGGTGGTGAGGATCAGTGACCCGCTGGTGCCGAGAGCCATCTTTGGCGTGCTGAACACCCTGCTGTTCTTTCCGAGCGGCGCCATCTACCCCGTCAGCGCCTTCCCGAGATGGATGAAAGCCATCGCGGTGGTCGATCCCTTCACCTATGCCGTCCACGCTTTCAAGAGCCTCCTGCTCAAAGACACGGGGTTGGTGGCCATTGCCGGCGACCTCGCTTTCCTGTTCGCGTTCACGGCCGTCATGATGGTCGCGGCGACCTTGCTGTTTCGCCGCACCTTGTGAAACCCATCTACCGCTGCTAGCCAAGCAAGTCACCCCTTCTTAGCCGGACCTCGGACGCCGGGCTTCTCATCGTCGGCGCCCGCGCAGAAACAATAAATTGACGCCTTTATGACAACCCGTTGACGCGCGCAAAGAACGGGCGAAGCATCTCAGGAGAGGCGAAGGCCTTGGCTCTTCGAAAGCAGGCCAAGGACTCGATGTCGGAACAAAGGAGGAAAGCAATGAAGCGATCCGAAGCTGCCTTTAATCATAAGAATCATTCGAATCGGCGCTCGTTCATCAAGAATGGAATGTTGGTGGCGGGCGGAGCGACGGCGGGCGCGGGGCTGCTGGCGGATGGCCTATCCGTCTTCGGCCAAGAAGAGGTTCCGGAGGAACGTAGCGGACGTCTCACCCCGGGAGACGCCGCCATTCTGAGGTTCCTGGCTGCGGCCGAGATTCTCGAGAGTGACCTATGGGTGCAATACAACGAACTCGGAGGAATTCAGGACAACGAACTTCCCGAACTCGGCGGGACCGGGAACGCACCCTACACCAATGCGCTTGCGCAGCTTGACGAGGACATGCCCCAGTATATCCACGACAACACCGAGGATGAGATCACCCACTTCCAGTTTATCAACGCGTACCTGGCTTCGAAGGGCGCGGATACGGTCAATCTGGAGCCATTTCGCACCTTGCCGGGCAGCACGGCGGACGGGTCCACCGGAAAGCCGCGGCTTACAAATCTCATGCAGCTCACTGTGGACACCAGTTGGTGGACCCGGTACCGCAGCCGCGCCAACAACCCTGACCTCGATCCCAGCTTCACCTTTCCCCAGGCCGTCCCGAGTTTGGCCAGTGGGCAATTTCCGGCAATTCCCAGAAGCAATGCCGACCTCTCCCCTGACAACCACCTCCAGGCGATCGCGAACACGGCGGGATTCCACTTTGCGTTTATCGAGCAAGGCGGCACCAGCCTTTACCCGTCGCTGGCTCAGAGGGTGACCAACCGGGAGGTCTTGCGAATCCTGCTCAGTATCGGTCCAACCGAGACAGCCCACTTCCAGACCTGGCACGACAAAGCTGCCAATGCACCTGATGTAACCGATGGTAATTTGGTGTTCCAGCTCAGCGCTTTCAGCGGAGAGGACCTCCAAACCAACCTGATCATGCCGGAGCCTTGCCCGTTCCTCAACCGCAAGTTCCCGGTATGCTCGATCATTCGTCCCACCCAAACAAGAGGGGCTGCAATGGGCGCGGTCAGGGCCTTGACGGCCGACGGGCTTTTCATCGGCCAATCGAAGGAGTTCTTCGCGCTGCTGCGCGATCTGGCAGAGGACGCGGATGAGGCGCGGCGCCTGCCGTAAGCAACAGGTCGTAAGTAACAGGATGGGAGGGAGGGCCTTGCGCCTGTCGATCGACTATACTGACCTACTGACGAACTTACTGGCTGGCGTAAAGGCCCTCACCGGTCGAGAAGCACTGTGGTCGCTGAGGTATAATTAAAGAGAGCGGGACCAAGCTGGTCTCGCCCCACTATGACACTACTCGACGCCGAGCCCCCAACGCCGCAAACCGCACTTCGGAAGTATCTGCCCGTCGTGATCGCCCTGGTCGTGGTTACCGGCGCTCTTCTGGGTTACCGGTTGAGAAACTATCCGGAGGAGCGAGCGGTAGCGCGTTTCCTGACCGTGCTTGAGGAAGGGAATTATCGTGAAGCCTACCGCCTCTGGCAGCCCAGCCCGTCCTACGGCTTTGGCGATTTCATGCACGACTGGGGCGAGCAGGGCGACTATGGCAAGATCCGGCAGTTTGAGATCCTGCGGTCTCAATCCAAAGGTTCGGGCGCCGTGATTGTCACCGTCCGCATCAACAGCGTAGACCCTCCGCTCGACCTGGTGGTCGACCGCCGGACCACGGGACTGGCCTATTCACCATTCTGATGCAGGCGTGTCGCCTAGACAGTAATCTGCCTAACGATAAATCTTATTATTCGTAAACAACTTACACGGAGTCCTGTCGTATGAGGAAATTTTGCTTGACAAGCTTAAAACGAATGTTTTATACATTCGCTTGCAACATTGGTTTTGAACGTTAGTTTTATTTTGGAATGACAACCCAGGCGTCGATCACCGACCAGGAAACCCGCCAGCGACTGCTCGACGCGGCGGCGCGGCTCTTCGCCGAGCACGGGTTCAATAAAGTCAGCGTTCGGGATATCTGCAAGGAAGCGGGCGCGAACGTGGCGGCGGTGAACTACTACTTTCGCGACAAGTGGGGCCTCTACAGGGAAGTGTTGCAAGTGATCATCGACTACAGCCAGCGCACCCGCGAGCTGGCTCATGACGCGAGCGCCGGAAAGCCGCCGGAGGAAAGGCTGCGCCACTATATCCGTGTCTTCCTCGAGCGCGCGCTGGGCGGCGAGTTGCAAGAGCCCTGGCAGGGCAAGCTGATCTGCCGCGAGATGAGCGACCCGAGCCCCGGCCTCGATCTTTTCTTCGACGAGGTGATCCGGCCGAATGCCGCACGCGTGGCCGCCTTGGTCGGCGAGATCATGCGCCTGCCCGCCACGGACCCGCGGGTGGGCGCGTGCGTGGGAAGCATTCAAACGCAGATGGTCGGTTACATGAACCCGATAGCGCGGAAATTCGTTCCTCGTCTGAACACCCCGGAGGTGGTGGACGCAATTGCCGAGCACATCGCGGATTTCTCGCTGGCGGGCATGCGGGCCATCGCGCAAAAGAAGGAGGAGACGAAACAGGAGGTGGAGCCGTGAGCACGGCTGCCGTCAAGATGCGGTCCGGAGACCGGGAAGCGTACGGCGAAGTCTACCAGGAGTTTCACCCGCGCGTCGCGGGACTGTGCCATTATCTCTTGGGCTCGCCGGACGAGGCCCAGGACGCCTCGAGCGAGGTGTTCGCGCGGTTGCCCGTCGCCCTGAAGACTTACGACAGCGCGATGCCCTTCTCGCGCTGGCTCTCGAGCGTGGCGAGCCACTATTGCGTGGACCTGCTGCGTAAGCGGCGGTCGGAGCAGCGCGTCATCAAGCCCGCAGACCCGGAAGCGCCGGAGCCCGCGGCGCCGGTCGCGTCACCCTTGCAGGAACTGCTCTTGGAGGAGGCAAGGCAAGCGGTTCGCGCCGCCATCGCCGGCCTGCCGGAGCGCTACCGCCTTCCGCTCGCGCTGCGGTACTACAACGAGCTCAGCTACGACGAGATCGCGCGACGCCTGGACCTCAGGCGCTCGAACGTGGCCACGCTGATCTTTCGCGCCAAGGAGGAGCTGCGGAGGGTCCTGGAGAAGAAGTCGTGCAACTTCTCGCTTTGAGCTTCGTACTGGTAAGTGAGGCGAAAGGGGAAGGAAGGGCCGGCGCCGCTAGGTTCTCAGCCTTTTGGCGACTTTGAATAGGAGAGGTGATTTGTGCGACACCTGCCGCTGATCTTGAAAAACTGCTGGCGCAACCGACGCCGGACGGCGCTCACCGTCCTGAGCATCGGCGTGTCACTGTGCCTGCTGGGTGTGCTGATGGCCATCTATCACGCGTTCTATTTCGCCGCGCCTCCGCCGGGAACGGAGCTGAGACTTGTCACCCGAAACCGGGTGTCGCTGGCCAGGCCTTTGCCTCAGTATTACGGCCAAAAGATCAGGGCGATCCCCGGCGTGCGCGAGGTGGAGATCGAGCAATGGTTCGGCGGCAAGTACATCGACGACCGGCCGGAGCACATGTTTGCGCGCATGGCGATCGAGCCCGACAAGTTCTTCATCATTTATCCCGAGGTGAAAATCCGGGATGAGCAGAAGAAGGCGTTTCAGCAGGAACGGAGCGCTTGTATCGCCGGAAAGGAGCTGGCCCAAAAGCTCCATTGGAACCTGAGCGATCGCATCACGATCAAGGGTGACATCTTTCCCGTCAATTTGGAGTTCACCCTGCGCGGGATTTTCGAATCTGATGACGTTTGGATGAAGCGGTCGTTCTATTTCAACCGCGAGTATCTGGAAGAGAGCCTTCCTCGGGACAGCCGCGGGTACGTCGGCACCTTCACCGCGCTCGCCGCGAGCCCCGATGACGTGCCGAAGATTGAAGCAGCCGTCGACGGCCAGTTCCGCAACTCGCCCGTCCAGACCAAGACCGAGACCCAAAGCGCCTTCGGGCTTAGCTTTCTGGCCTTTCTGGGCAACGTCAAGCTGATCCTGCTGGGCGTCTCGAGCGCGGTCACGTTCACCATTCTGCTGGTATCGGCCAACACCATCGCCATGTCAGTGCGCGAGCGAGTCCGCGAAGTCGGGGTTCTGAAGACCTTGGGATACACCTCCGGGACTATTCTCGCTATTATCGTGGGGGAGGCGGTGACCATTTCCCTGGTGGGTGCTTTGCTCGGGCTGGGTCTGGCGACTCTTATGACGAGCGCTGTCAGGAGTATGCCAACCTTCAACGCGCAGCTTGAGACGCTGACGATTCAGCCCTCTGTGGCTGCGCTGTGCCTGCTCGTCGCAGCCATGATCGGCCTCATCAGCGCCTTTGTGCCGGCGTTTGGCGCCTCGCGCATTTCGATCGTCGAGGCGTTGAGGAGTGACGAATGAAGTTAGAAGTCAGAAGTCAGAATGAAAACCCGCCCGCGGCGGCCTGGCTTCATTCTGACTCCTGACTCCTAACTCCTAACTTCCGGGGTTCTGATGGCCATTCCAATCGCCTACAACTTTCGAAACCTGATCGTCCGGAAGACGACCACGATCATGACCGCGCTCGGCATCGCACTCACGGTTGCGGTCCTGCTGGCCATTCTGGCGATGCTGCACGGGTTGCGGACGGCCCTCGTGTCCACCGGCGACCCGCTGCACGTTCTCGTGCTGCGCAAGGGCGCGAATTCCGAGCTGGTCAGTAACTTCACCCGCGAAGCATTCCAGACCCTCAAGCAGCGGGAGGGGATCGCTCACGACCAGTCGGGAAACCCGATGGCCTCGCTCGAAATGGTAACGGTCATCAACCTGGTGAGCGTGGACGCTCCGGACGGCGCAAACGTCACCGTGCGCGGACTGGAGTCGATGGGCATCTCGATGCGGAAGAACTTGAAGCTGGTCGCCGGCCGCTGGTTCACGCCCGGACGGCGCGAAGTGGCGGTCGGCGAATCGCTCATCAAACGCTTTCCCGACGCCCAGTTGGGGAAGCGACTCCGCTTCGGCGCCGCCGATTGGGACGTCGTGGGGGTGATGTCCTCCGGCCAGAGCGCCACCAACACCGAAATCTTCGCCGACCTCAACCAGCTCAGCTCGGACCAGAACCGCGCCGCGGTCTTGAGTTCGGCGTTGGTGCGCGCTGCCGATCCGGTCGCCGCTCGGGCTCTGGTGAACAACATCTCGAACGACCAACAGTTGAACATGGACGCCGAGATGGAAAAGGAGTATTACGAGAAGCAGACCTCGTCCGGGGCGCTGCTGCGGTACCTCGGCACCTTTGTGGCCGTCATCATGGCGATCGGCAGCGCCTTCGCGGCGATGAATACGATGTACGCCGCCGTGGCGCGACGCTCGAAGGAAATCGGCACTCTGCGCGTCCTGGGGTTCTCGCGTTTCAGCATTCTGACGAGCTTCTTCGCGGAATCCCTGCTCCTGGCGACTTTGGGAGGCGTGATCGGCTGCCTGCTCGTACTGCCACTGAATGGCACAACGACCGGGGTTGGCAACTTCGTGACCTTCAGCGAGACCGATTTTAACCTGGCGGTCACACCGGGCATCATGGTTTCAGGTGTCCTGTTCGCCATCGTTATGGGAGCGGTGGGTGGATTGTTCCCGGCGTGGAGCGCGGCGAAGAAGCAGATCCTGGTGGCGCTGCGCCAAGTCTGAGATCGAAACTCGAAACTCGAAATTCGAAAATGGACAACGGCTATTCGAGAAATAACGGCAGTGGCGGACGCCGCAGCGCTCGAGCTTCTAATTTCGAGTTTCGATCTTCCAATTTCAAGCTTCGAGTTTCGAGTTTCGACCATGGAAGCCGATCTGAAAACTCTACAAATCGACCGGAGCGCGAATCGCCCGCCTGAACCCTCGAAGTGGGCGGTGCGCTGGATCGTGGGCGGCGTGGCGCTGTTCGCGCTGCTCGGCATGGCGCGCGTCGCTTACAACAAGCTCAGCGCGGCGACCGAGGTCGAGACCGTGCGCGTTACGGCCTCAACCGGGGCCGCAGGAGGATCGGGCGTGACACTGAACGCCACGGGCTACATCGTGGCGCACCACCCGATCGAGGTCAGCTCGAAGGTTGTGGGCAAAGTTGCCTGGGTGGGAGTCGAGAAGGGTGATCGTGTCAAAGAGGGCCAGGTCCTGGTGCGCCTGGAGGACACGGAGTACCGGGCTCAACTCGAACAGGCCAAGGCCAACCTGGCTGTGACCCAGAGCCGGCTTGCAGAACTGGAACACGGTTCGCGCCCGCAGGAGATCGACGCTGCGCGCGCCGCCGTCGAACAGGCCCAGGCCGCCGCCGCGAACGACGCCATCATCCTCAAGCGCACTCAAGACCTTGCCAAGCAGGGCATCGTTCCCCAGCAGCAACTGGACACGGCGCAGGCGACGTACGACATGGCTAAGGCCAAGCTCGAAAACTCCCGGAAGAACTACGAGCTGGTGAAGATCGGGCCGCGCGTCGAGCAAATCGACTACGTGCGTGCGCAGGCGGCCCAGGCGAGGGCGCAGGTGGACTACGCCCAGACCATGCTCGACTCGACCCTGATCCGCGCGCCCGTCACGGGCACCGTGCTCGACCGGCTGGTGGAAAAGGGAGAAATGGTCTCCACCATGAACTTCGGGGGGACGGGCGGCGTGAAGGCTTCGGTGGTCTCGCTGGCCGACCTGAACGATCTTCAGGTGGAGCTTGACATCAACCAGAACGACTTCGCCAGGATCACGCCTCATCAGCGGTGCAACCTTGTGGCTGACGCCTATCCTGACCGCGTCTACAAGGGCGCGGTGGCGGAGATTGCGCCCGAGGCCAACCGTCAGAAAGCTACAATCCAGGTCAAGGTGAAGGTCCTGCAGCCTGACGAATACTTGCGGCCGGAAATGAACGCCAGCGTGGCCTTCCTCTCGGACGAGAAGTCCGGCGCAACCGGAAGTTCCGCGCGGCCCCTGATCGTCGTGCCGGCTTCCGCGGTGAAAAGCGACTCGGTGTTCGTCGTGCTCGGCGGGCGAGCCGCGCGTCGGACAGTCAAGACCGGAGCGACCACCAGCCAGGGCGTTCAGATCCAGGACGGCCTGATTGGCGGCGAGGACCTGGTCGTCAACCCGCCCGCCAGTCTCAAGGACGGCGACCGGGTGCGAGTGAGAAGCCAGTAGTGGGAAGTGAGAAGTCAGAAGCCAGGAGTCAGGAGTCAGAATGAAGAGAGGCCGCCGAGGGCGGGTTTTCATTCTGACTTCTAACTTCTGACTTCTCGTAAAGGGGTCCAAGCACATATGGAGACAGTCATCCAGACGCGGCGCTTGACGAAGGAATTCATTCGCGACGAGTTTCACGTTGTCGCTCTTGAAGACGTCGAGATCGAGGTCCACAATGGCGAGTTCGTCGCCCTGATGGGGCCGTCCGGCTCGGGCAAATCGACGCTGCTGCACCTGATCGCGGCCATGGATTACGCCACCGACGGCGAGATCGTGGTGCTCGGCAAGAACCTGCGGACCTTGAGCGACCGGGAGATCGCCCACTGGCGCAACGAAAACATCGGGTTTGTGTTTCAGACCTTCAATCTGATCCCGGTCCTCACCGCGCTTGAAAACGTCGAACTGCCTCTGAAGCTTACCAGCCTCAAGAAGAAGGAGCGGTTGGAGCACGCCACGACCGCACTGAAGCTCGTGGGGCTCGGCGACCGCCTCAGTCATTATCCCCGGCAGCTTTCCGGCGGCCAGGAGCAGCGCGTGGCCATCGCCCGCGCCATCGTCACCGACCCCAAGCTGATCCTGGCCGACGAGCCCACCGGAAACCTCGACGCCGCCTCGGCGGAAGAAGTGCTGACCTTGCTCTCCCGTTTGAATAAGGAATTCGACAAGACCATCGTGATGGTCACACACGATCCCCACGCCGCGCGCTGCGCGACCGTAACCCGCCATCTGGAGAAGGGGCGGTTGCTTCCCGCCGAGAGAGAAGTGGCTCGCTCCTGAGCGCTCTTGTAGCGCCGGGCTTTGGCCCGGCATGTTTTCTGACCTAAGGCCCTGCATCCCGTGTAATCAAAGAAGGGCCGCCCTAAAGGGCGGCGCTACGCGGGCCAAGCGGTGAGCCAACATGGTACGATGAAATTCGTGCCTGCTTCCCGCCCGACCGATGTCCAAACGAAAGAAGATACCCGGTTCATGCGCCTGGCCCTCGGTGAGGCCAGGCGAGCCTTCGATGAGGACGAAGCTCCCGTAGGCGCGGTGGTCGTCCAAGACGGATGCGTCATCGCCCGCGCCCACAATCGCCCGGTCCACCTGCGCGATCCTACCGCGCACGCGGAAATCCTGGTCTTGCGCGGCGCCGCCAGGAAGCTCGGGAACTACCGCCTTACCGGTTGCAGCCTGTATGTTACAATTGAGCCCTGCGCGATGTGCGCGGGCGCGATCGTGCATGCGCGCCTGGGGCGCGTGGTCTTCGGGGCGCGCGACCCAAAGGCAGGCGCGAGCGGTTCGGCGCTGAAGGTGCTCAACCACCCGAAGCTCAATCACCAAGTTGAGATTGCACAGGGTATTCTTGCGGATGATTGTTCATCCATTCTGAGAGAATTCTTCCGTCTTCGCAGGAAGGAGCACCGAACTTGAGCAAAGTTGAGTCGGCCTCCTCAGGAACTTCTTCAATGGCCCGATGGCGCAATGACTCAATGACCCGATTTTCCCGGGCGTCTTGCCTGCCAAAAGCGGGCACGTGGGTTCGAATCCCACCCTCTCCGCCATCTAACGTACCCCCTATCAGTCGCTTAAACCGGACATTTGAAATGTGTGTGTGTTTTGTGTGTTTTTTTTGACCCAGTTGTGTGCGGCAGAGGGTTTGCTTTACCTCCTCCCTCCACACTCCCACTGGCTGTGCTGACGAAATCGAATGACGAACCGATTTCCTGGTGAGCTCGGTGATCCCCAGCCCGGTGACACTGGCAACCGCGTCCGGGTTTTTGTCACTGGATTAAGGGGGTACGTCCGGTCGTCGCGGCCTCGCCCGGCTGCGGCGTTTCCCAAGTGCGGCGCACATCGGCCTCAAGCTGTTCCTGGCGGGCCTTGACCCATGGCGCATAGTGCTTCTCGGTCACCTTCACGCTGCCGTGCCCCAGGAGTATCGACACGCGCTCGATTGGGACACCCTGTAACAGCAGTTCGACAGCGAACGCATCGCGAAATCGGTGTGAATGCCCTCGGGAATGCCAGCCAGCTTGAACACGCTCTTTAGGGCCTTCTGCCAGTTCTTGGTCGCACCTTCCTTGGTGGATTGACCTGTCCAGAAGTAATACCGGTTGCGAACTACAGGTAGCCTCTCGAGGGTAATTATATACTTGACTTACCCTAAGGCAAGTATATAGTTACCCGAGTTTGCCCTGTTCCGTTGCGAATAGCGATCGCTGTTCGGTGGCTTAAGTTTACAACAACGACATCTTCACCCCTTCCGTCAGATCCGTAGCGGCATCACCACGTATCGGTATCGATAGGAGTCGCGCTCGGCCGGGCAAAA
>QHZK01000545.1 GCA_003224635.1 Acidobacteriota bacterium
GTCCGTGAGCGTGGCCACGGCCTTCCTGCGATAACCTCGGCGGGCAGCTCAATCACGCGGAGAATCTGGTCGGAGCAATGCTCCTTGTAGATCGTCTTCTCGTCCTTACGTTCGGCGTGCGTTTCTCTCTTGCCAGCAATCGTAACCTGGCGCGGCTCCATGCTGACCTCAAGCTGTTCCGCCTTAAGCCCGGCACCTCAGCCCGAATCGTAAGGCCTTCGTCAGATTCCGCAAGTCAACGTGAACGGGATGCAGTAGTTCCGACTCGGCCTGAAGCCAGCTTTCAAGGTCGCGTCCGAAGGCCCGACCCTTGCTTTCAAAGATTTCGTAAGCGCGACGCGCGATCAACTCATGGAGTTCTTGTAGGCGCTGATGAGATCGGCGGCTGGGACGAGCTTGGGCGGTATCGAAGGGGGCTCTTTCCGGGGTGCATCGGCGTTGCCGGTTGTGCCATGACCCTCCTCCTTTCTTGGGCATGGTATTTGTTCGGCTATTCGTCACCTCGTTCAAGGATTCCGCTCCTTCGCCGTTGCAGTTGCAGTACTCGCCCCAGAGGGCCCGGCGACGGATTGGAGCATAGCCCTGGTAATGCGGGCCGAACCCTTGTGGCTTGGTGAACTCGGTAAGCTGAGCGGATTGACAAGCCTGTTCTCTGGACAGATCGCGTCACTTCGCCGCCTGCGTCACAAGGTCGTGTCGGCGGCTGCCGCTTGTCGGCTTGCTTCGGGGGAGGGGCGTTCGGCTGGGGCCCCTTCCCGTCAGCCTCGGATGGGGTCAGAAATTCGCTTCAATGTTATGCTGGGCGCATAGCAGCCGCGCCTTGAACGTCGTCACAAACGGGTCGTCACTCAGCTTTATCAACACCGAAGCGCCGCGAGACTCTTTCACGATCGCCGGAGAAGCGCCTGGAATCAGGGCTTCCTTCGGAATCCTATAAAGGTCTCCGCTGCCCTTCTCCACATACGCACCGGGCTCGTTCACGGCCTCCCAGGTCACTTCAGGGAGCACCAGCCTTCGCGCAGCCTGCGCAGATTGAGTGGACACTTCTTCATTTCTTGGCATGGTATCCTCCTTAAATGGATAGATACTATCTATGCGCTTTAGGAGACAGCATGTCAACACATAGATTTATCTTATTATCATGCAGACGTATAGAACCGGTTAATCAGCACATAGATAACGAAATACAAGTACTCAAGTGTCTTCGCCTTTGCTTGGCTAGATACGGAAAAACATGTGCCGCCAACGGTCGAGTCCCGATCCGGTAGTCCCTCCCACCTCGCCTTCCTCGATGCACCTGCCATGCTTGACTCATCGGATGAAAACTTCCCTCTATCAGGTGGTCGTCATCGCCAATGATTTTCAAATTCCCTTTCACGACGAAAGGGCGCTTTCGCTTTTCAAGCTCTTTCTTCGCCGCGAGCGCCCCGACTGGCTGATCCTCAACGGCGACTTCCAGGACTTCTGGGAGATTTCGAGCTACGACCTCACGCCGCGCAGCGGCCAGGAGTTCAAGCGCGAGATTGAAACCGGGCAGAAAATCCTGCGCTCGTTCCGCCGCAGTCTCCCTCGCGCCCGCATCACCTGGATTGAAGGCAACCACGAATTCCGAATGCGGAAATACCTGATCCAGAACGCGCGAGAGCTTTACGGTCTGCCCGGCGTGTCGGTCCCGGACATCTTCGATCTCAAGCGGCTCAAGATCGAGTACGCCGCTTGCCACGAACTCGCTACTAAATTCACCGACAACTTCATTCGCGTCGGCGACCTCTGCAGTACGTGGGTTGGGGCGGGAAGGGGCTACCGGTTCCCAGAAGCTTAAGGCCCGACCGGGACGTAGCGGAGATTGCTCGGACGGTTGTCAGTCTTGATGCCGTTCTTGTGGGCGGCCTTCATACCGGGAGGGCAGGGGGCCGTGGGCTACCTCAGCGACGATCTCGTGGACGTAGACCTGCGTCTCCACGCCGTGCTTGGCGAGCATGACGTAGAGATAGCCTTGGTCGTCTGCCTGTGGCGGGATGATCGGGCCGCCCTCCGGCGGTCGGCTCCGGGCCGGCACCTACGATGGATGGTTCTCCACGTGCGCCCACTTTCGCCGCGGCAGACGCGGCTGAAGGTCTTCCCCGAAACCCCGAACAGGGAGGCGGTCTCGCGCTGGCTTTGGAACGACCAGAAGGAAGCGCGGATAATCCTGACCTCGTCCTCCGTGAGCTTCGCTCCGTGGCGATCCTTCCCACGCTTGTAGAGGCCGTCACAGTGAGCGTCTTTCTTGTTCTCCTCCGGGGTCTTGTAGGCCAGATTCGAGGGCCGGTTGTCCGTCCTGATGTTGTTCAGGTGGGCCACTTCCATGCCTTCGGGGCAGGGACCGTAGACAACCCCGGCGACGATCTGATGAGGCCTGACGGTTATCTTCTTGCCGTCCCTCGAAAGCGTGAAATGGAGGCAGCGGCCGGCCCTGGACGGCTCGAGAACCTTCGTGGGTAGCGTGCGGGGGCCGCTTATCGCCGAGATCTTCGTGCGAGGCTCCGAATCACTCCCGAGCCCTCGTCCTCGCCGACCCAGACTTCGTAACAGCCTTCGTGTCCCTCAACTGGGTGCCAGACGCCTCTCTCGGAGGTCTCCATGGGCCGATCCTACCAACAGAACAACTATGTCAGAACTATGCTTTTACTCCCCGTGAGTCGTTGACCTTTGGTGGATGACCCACGCTTCTATGAGG
>QHZK01000546.1 GCA_003224635.1 Acidobacteriota bacterium
TCCCGCGTTTGCTCGCCTCGCGCCCGGCGTTCAAGGCCGCAGCGCGGACGGTGCTTGACTCGGGCCCTGCGCCGCGCGACATGATCGAATTGCTCGAGCGCGGGGACGCGTGGCGGCGCGCGCTGGACGTAATCGCGCGCAGCCTCTCGAAGGGGCTCGCTCCGAAGGAGGCGAAGGGAACGCCCAAGGGACTGATGACGCCGCTCGCCTCGGCGCGCCTGCGGGCGCCGATCTCGAGACCCGGGAAGATCACCTGCGTCGGCCTTCCTGAAATCGTCGAACACCATCTGCGGGCCGGGCGACCCCATCCAATTGCCTCCAAACTCGACGCAGGTGGATTACGAGGCCGAATTCGCCGTCGTCATCGGCAAGGGCGGGACGAGAATCCCGGAGGAGAGCGCCTACGAGCACGTCGCGGGCTACATGATTCTGCACGACGTGACCGCGCGCGACATGCAGTTCGGCGACAAACAGTGGTTCCGCGGCAAGAGCTGCGACACCTTCGCGCCCACCGGCCCCTGGATCGTCACGCGCGATGAGGTGCCCGACCCGCACAACCTGCGCATTTCGCTTACCCTCAACGGCGAGACCATGCAGGACTCGAGCACGTCGAACCTCATCTTCAAAGTGCCTTACCTCGTAAGCTATCTCTCGCAATCGCTCACCTGGAAAGCCGGTGATCTGATTTCGACCGGCACGCCCCCGGGCGTCGGCGTGTTCCGCAAGCCGCAGGTTTTCATGAAGGCGGGCGACAGCGCGAGCGTCACGGTGGAGGGCCTGGGCACGCTGACGAATCCTGTGGTGGGAGCGCCGAGAAACTGAAGAGCAAGTGAGAAGATGGACCGCGACCATCATAAACAATTTGGGCATAAACAATTTGGGGTTTCCCGGCGCTCGAAGGTAAACTATCAGTGGTTGGTCCTCATTGGATCGATGCGTTCTCTTATGAGCGTGCTCCCCTCGACCGCGCGATTGCAGGCCCGGTTCACCACTTCCCGAGCTACGAACTTCTACTACTCCTTCCTGTTTCTTCCCCGCGAAAAACGGCGCGCCATCGAGTCCGTGTACGCGTTTGCGCGCCGCGGCGACGACGTGGCGGACGGCGACCTGCGGCCCGATGAGGCCGCCCGCGAAATCGCCCGGTATCGCGACGCGCTGGATGGTTGCTACTCGGGGCGCACCGATGGCCACAGCTCAGCGCCGGAAATCAGCGCTCTGGCCGAGACCGTTCAGCGTTACAAGATACCCCGGCGATATTTTGACGACCTGATCCTGGGCCTGGAGATGGACCTCGGCGGCGCGCGCTACCCCACGTTCGACGACCTCGCCGTGTATTGTTACCGCGTGGCAGGCGCCATCGGCCTGATCTCGATCGAGGTCTTCGGATACCGCCATCCCGAGACCCGCGAGTACGCGGTGAGCCTCGGAACGGCGCTGCAGCTGGTCAACATCCTGCGCGACCTCCAGAGCGACGCGCGGCGCGGGCGCGTCTACCTGCCGCAGGAAGACCTGGAACGGTTCGGGGTCCGGCCAGAGGACCTGTTGGCCGGCCGCTCGACGGACGCGTTCATCGAGCTGATGCAGTTCGAGTGCGACCGCGCGCGCCTTTATTTCGATCGGGCGCGGCAGGCGCTCCCCGCCGAAGAGCGCCGCTCGATGGTCGCCGCCGAGATCATGGCCGCGACCTACTGGCGCCTGCTCGGCGCGATCCGGCAGCGTAACTATAACGTTTTTGGGACGCGGGTCAGGCTGGCGCGGCCTTTGAAATTTTGGATCGCTCTTTCCGTCTACTTGGCCGTTTACCTGGGCCGCGACTGGCGCGGACGGGATTGAATCCGATGAACGACGAAGTGCTGATCATTGGCGGGGGACTGGCGGGCCTGGCAGCGGGCGTGGCGCTGGCGGGCGCGGGCCGGCGCGTTCGGGTCCTCGAGCAGAAACCGTACCTGGGCGGACGCGCGCGCTCCTTCATTGACCCCGTCACCGGCTGCGTGGTCGATAACGGCCAGCATATGTTCATGGGATGTTACCACTCGACGCTGCGGTTCCTCGCGGAGATTGGTACGCTCGACCGGGTCCGGTTTCAGCCGCGCCTGGCGGTCGAGTTCCTCGAGAAGCAGGGGCGATCGAGCTCGCTCGACTGCCCCGATCTTCCCGCGCCCTGGCACCTTCTCGCCGGAGTGCTGCGTTCGGACGGCTTCACGGCGCGCGAGAAGTTCGAAATTCTGCGCCTGGGAAAGGCGCTGGATTCTTCTTCCGGGAACGGGTCGGCCCCGCCTGGGCGGCTGACCGTGGACGAGTGGCTCACGCGGCTCGGCCAGTCGGAATCCTTGCGGCGCAATTTCTGGGACCTGCTGTCGATTGCGGCGCTGAACGAAGACCCGCGGATCGCGTCCGCGTCGCTGTTCGAGCGCGTCCTGCGCCTCGCGCTCTTCACTTCGCCGGCGGATTCGCGCCTGGGGCTTGCGGCCACCGGTTTGAGCGATTGCTATACGCTGGCGGCCAGTGATTACATCACGGCGCGCGGCGGGAAGGTGGAAACGGGCCGCAACGTTTCGCGCTTTCTGATCCAGCGCGCTGTAGCGGCGGTCGAAGCCCGCCCTGGAAGGGAACGCCGGACCGGGCTCGGCGCTCCTGTAGCGACGGTCTATGACCGCCGCACTGGGATCGGCGCTCATAGAGCGCCGCTACAGAGCCATCCTGAAGTCGGTGTATGCGAGGGAGTCGAGCTCACTGAGGGAGGAAGAATCGAAGCCGGCGTCGTTTTGAGCGCGGTCCCTTGTTTCCAGTTCGTCGAGCTGCTTCCGGGCGACCTCCTGCGGTCGGAGCCGTTCTTCGAGCGCATTATGGCTTTGCGCCCGGCGCCGATCATTTCCGTGAATCTCTGGTTTGATCGGCCCGTGGTCGGCAACGATTTCGCGGGCCTGCGCGGAACCGCCGCGCAGTGGTTGTTCAACAAGGGTCAGCTCCTGCGGCACCGCGCCGGGACGCTCGCGCCTCGCGAAGGTTCGCGCTCCAAGGCCTCGCCCGAGAGCGGCAAGCCCTCAGAGGAGCCACACGACTGGAGCGGCGCGTACGTTTCGCTGGTCATCAGCGGCGCTCACGCCCACATTGGACGGTCGAGAGAAGAATTGCAGGCGCTCGCGCTCTCGGAGCTGAGAGAGCTTGTACCCGGGGCGGGCGATGCGAGACTGGTTCACGCGCTCGTCATCAAAGAGCGCTTGGCGACGTTTTCACCGCGTCCCGAGGCCGAAGACGCCCGACCGCCGGCCGCCACTCCGGTGCGAGGATTGTACCTTGCCGGCGACTGGACCTCGACCGCGCTGCCCGCGACGATTGAAGGCGCGGTGAAAAGCGGCTACACTGCGGCGCAGGCGATCTTGGACGCGGATTAGCGCCGTCGCGTCGAGCCACGGCGGAAGGGCGGGGTTTTAACCCCGCTGTGGGGCAGGACAAGGAAAAAAGAATGATTATTTTTTCTCTCCTCTTTCGGCGGTCCTAAAGACCCACCCTTTGGCGGTGGTCAAGGCCGTTTCAGCAACCTACTGATCCAGGAGGGTATCGGATGGGACTTCAAAGAAGGCTGGTCCTGCTGGGGCTGATTGCGATCCTCAGCGTTGGCGCGCTTTTCGTTCCCCTGTGGGGGACTTTGAGGTCACCCTACGTGAGAAGTCTGGCGACGAACGCGGCTCATAGGACGAAAGCCGTCCAGGCAGGCGCCTCGGACGCGCGCTTGCGCGGGGCGTACCGCTTCGAGCGCGGACAATGGATCTACGTCCACCTCGAAGGGCCGCCCGCGCGCATCGGGTTCCAGCACGGCTACCTGCTCGCGCCCGAGATCGCTGACGCCTTCCAGGCGGTCAAGCTGATCGACATGCACGACACACAGCGCGATTGGGAGTTCTTCCGCAAGGCCGCCCGCGAGATGCTATGGCCCAAGATCGACGCCGAATACCAGCAGGAACTCACGGGGATCGTCGAGGGCCTTACGGCGCGCGGTGTCGCCATGGACATTGATGATCTCGTGGCGCTCAACGCCTTCGAGGAATTGCCGGGCTACTACGTGCCGTGGTATAACGCGCAGCACAAGGTGGCGGGCGCGCCGCGCCTGACCAGTCCCGGCAACTGCAGCGCCTTCGTGGCCACGGGCCGCTACACGCGCGGCCACGGGATCGTCATCGCCCACAACAACTGGACGAGCTACATCGAGGGCGAGCGCTGGCGCGTGGTCTTCGACATCGCGCCCGAGCGCGGCCATCGCATCCTGATGGACGGCTTTCCCGGCGTCATCACCAGCGACGACGATTTCGGCGTCAACTCGGACGGCTTGATGATCACCGAGACCACCATCACGCAGTTCGCGGGCTGGGACCCGAACGGCAAGCCTGAGTTTGCGCGCTCGCGCCAGGCGCTCCAGTACGCGAGCACGATCGACGACTACGTGCGCATCATGCTCGACGGGAATAACGGCGGCTACGCCAATGACTGGCTGCTGGGCGACAACAAGACCGGC
>QHZK01000552.1 GCA_003224635.1 Acidobacteriota bacterium
GCTTCTGGCGCGTCTCTTCCCGCTTTTCGCTTCTCACTTCTCACTTCTGCCTTCGTGCTTCTGCTGGCCCCGCCGCCGGTCTCCGCGCATCCGATGGGGAACTTCAGCATCAGCCACTATGCGGGCATCAGGATCGAGCGAGACTTCGTCGAACTGCGGTATCTGATCGACATGGCTGAGATCCCGACGTTTCAAGAGATTCAGCAGACCGGTATCGTGCCGAGGGTTGGGGACAAGAGCCTGACGGGTTATCTGGAGCGGGAGGCCGAGGCTCTTAAGGCGGGCCTGGCGCTTGACGTCAACGGCCGTCCCGTGATCCTTGACATCGTATCCAGAGAGGTTATCTTCCCTCCCGGCGCGGGCGGCCTCGCCACAATGAAGTTCGGGTTTCTGTACCGCGCGCGGCTCGACGGCTTGACGGTGGCGGAACTGAATGAGCTGCATTATCGCGACCGTAACTTCCCGGACCGCGTGGGCTGGAAGGAAGTGGTCGCGGTTGCAGGGCAGGGCCTTCGGATTACGAGCAGCTCTGTCCCGGAGAGGGACCGGAGCCAGCAGTTGGCCAACTACCCGACCGATTTGCTGAGCAGCCCTCCGCAGACGCTGGAGGCGGAGGTGAGATTCGAGGTCTCGGGTGGGCAGGCCGGAACTGGAATTTCGAGACTCGAAACTCGAAACTTGAAACTCGGAACTGGAAGTGCGGCGTCCCTCCTCCCTGCTCCTAACTGCCGATTGCCACGTGCCGAGCCCCGAACCCCGAACCCCGAACGTCGAACCCCGAATTCCGAATCGCTCATTTCCAACCAGCAGGCGACGCCGCGGAGCCGGTTCACCGAGCTCGTGGCCACTAGGCAGATTGGTTTTTGGTTCTTGTTTACCGCTGCGCTTGTTGCGGCGGGCTTGGGGGCTTTACACGCTCTCGAGCCCGGCCACGGAAAGACGATTGTGGCCGCCTATCTGGTGGGGTCGGGAGCGACCGCGGCGCACGCTTGCCTGCTGGGTCTGATTGTGACCGCCTCCCACACGGCGGGCGTCTATCTCCTCGGAGCGGTCACGCTGTACGCATCGCGTTACGTCGTGCCGGAGCAACTTTATCCGTGGTTCGGTGCGGTCTCCGGGCTGATTATCGCCGGCCTCGGAGTATTTTTGTTCCTGCGGCGATATGTCGGAGGAACCAGCGGCTACCCCCACGCTCACGGACACTCGCATTTTTATAGCCATGCCCACACTCACGGCCGCGACGCTGAGTACACGCAGGATCACGACCACGATGACCCCCAACAGGAAGGCACCCATTCAGGGGCGGAAGAGCCGCGTGCCCATGTCCACGAGCGCGAGTCACACTGGGACGAGCTCGATCACCATCATCGTGCCCATCTTCACCACCCAGACCCTGGAGGCAGAGTCTCCTGGCGCCAGCTTTTAGCCTTGGGCGTGACGGGCGGGATGGTCCCGTGCCCCGCCGCCCTGGTGGTCCTTCTGAGCGCCGTCGCTCTTCATCGCATCGCGTTTGGCCTGTTTTTGATCGCGGCGTTCAGCGTGGGTCTTGCGGCGGTGCTGATCTCGATTGGCCTTTTGATGGTCTACGCAGGACAGTTCGTGTCGCGTCTTCACGGCGATGGACCGCTGATGACGCGCTGGTTGCCGCTAGTGTCGGCGGCCGTCATCACCGCTCTGGGCCTTGCGATTGCTGTGCGAGCGCTTGTGGCCGCAGGGATTCTGCAGGTGCGGCTGTGAAGGGCAGAGGAGTCAGAATGTGATCCTTCTGGGAACGCCTTAAACGGCGGTTTCCGCTGTCGTGTTTACGGCAGCTTGGGGAGGGGTTGCACAGGGGGGTTTGGAACGGCTCGCCGAGCTGGGTGGAGTGCCCGGCTGACCGTGCTTTTCGACACGTGGTGGAGCTCCGCCAGCTCGGGCAGGCTCAGCCCGCGCTCCCGATCCCGCCCCAACGCTTCCCGGTCCACCCCCAGGGACGGGCGGCCGATCCGCCGCCCTTCCAGCCTCGTCCTTCTCAACCCGGCTTTCACCCGCTCCACGATCAGGTTGGATCCCCTTAGCGCCCGTTAACTATGGTCGCACCTCGCAAGTTTGGGAAGTGGGCCAAGGTGTGTTGCTGTATACTGAATGTTCTGCGGGGGTCACTCTTCCGTCCCACATCTCAAAGGTCGGGTCGCTGATGAGCTGATTAAATTCAGAAGCCGTTTCTCCATAGCACTGATTCTCACAACTGAAGTTGTGCCACTTCCAGACACTGAAGAATTCGGCCCGGAACTGGACCGCCTCTTTCACCTAGCTTGTGAAAG
>QHZK01000117.1 GCA_003224635.1 Acidobacteriota bacterium
GCCAGGCGATCTATGTTGGCACGGGCAACAGCTATTCAGACCCGCCCAGCCCGTACTCGGACGCCGTTGTGGCCTTCGACCTGAACACGGGCAGGATGCTCTGGTCGCGCCAGCTCACCCCGCGCGACCGCTGGAACATCGGCTGTGTGGTAAAGGAAAACACCAATTGCCCACCGGAGCCCGGCGACGACGTCGACTTCGGCTCACCGCCGATCCTGTGTTCCCTCGGCCATGGCCGCGACCTGCTGGTCATCGGGCAGAAATCCGGCGTGGTCCACGCCCTCGATCCTGACCGTCAGGGTGAGGTGGTCTGGCAAACGCGAATCGGGAAGGGCGGACCACTGGGGGGAATCGAATGGGGAGGCGCCGCCGACCAGGAATTGGCCTACTTCCCGCTTTCAGACTGGCAAGATTCCAAGCCCGAGGCGGGCGGCGGATTGTTCGCACTGCGCATCGCCACAGGCGAAAAGGCGTGGTACGCGGCGCCTGCGAAGCCCGCCTGCGCGAAGCTCCCGGGGTGCAGCGCCGCCGAGATCGCTCCCGTCACGGTGATCGCGGACGTTGTCTTCTCGGGATCGATGGACGGTCACTTGCGGGCGTACGATGCCCGCGACGGCTCCATCATCTGGGACCTCGACGCTATTCGCGAGTTCAAAACGGTCAATGGCATCCAGGCGCGCGGCGGATCATTCAATGCCACCGGGCCCACGGCGGTTGGCGGAATGCTGTTTGTGGAGTCTGGGTACGGCGACATCCGTGGCAACGTGTTGCTGGCTTTCTCGGTTGACGGAGAATGAAAACTTGAGCCTGGATGATAACGGATCGCGCGTCATTATCCTGACCCTGCTCCTCCGAGCGAGATGACGTAAATCGCCACCAGCAAGCTGGCTATGCCGCTCCACCAGTAGCAACGCGAGACGCGACTCGCTCTCGTCCACTCACCGGTGAGGGCTCCCCAAAAATTGGCTGCGATCACCGTCATGGCCATCAGCAAAGGCCATCCCACGATGCCTCCAAGTTCCCCCAGCGAGGCAGCCCCCACTCCGTAGGCGACGATCGCGCCAAACCATACCAGTCCCATCAGAATGACGCCCCCCGAATACGCCAGGGTCCTGCCTTGGCAAAATACAGGCCAAGTGTGGTTCTTATTCAGCAGGTATCCGCAATAAGCCGAGTTCGCCAAAAAGCCCGCGCTCAGCGCCAGCGCCCAGACGGGGTTGGCCGACATCGCAGCCCTCGCCCCGCTTACGGAACTGTCCGTCAGTTCCTTTCCGAACACAAAACTGAAGTTGAGCATGGCGGAAAAGATTCCCGAAAGAATGCAGAGGAGCATTCCAAACGCGAAGCCGGACTTCGCGTTGGGCGCGGTCGGCGCCACGGTTTCCTGCTCACGCCTTCGGCCGGCCACCGACAAGAAGACCAACCCCACGAGCACCAGCCCCGTTCCGGCCATCAGCGCATATCCCTGCCTGGTCAGCAGCCGGTCAGGGTGCAGAATCGCCAGGGGAAGCAGCGAGCCAAACGAGGCAGTGATGCCAAGGACGATGGCGTAGCCCAGCGCCATCCCTACCTTGTCGATACCCAAGCCGAAGAACACCGAACCAATGCCCCATCCGAATCCGAACAGCATCACCTTGATGAGCGCGGACCAGGAGCCGTGATGGTAAACATCGGCCAGGTGTGGAACCGTCGCCGTCGCCAAAAACCACGGCGCCACGATCATTGCGACCACCGAGTAGGGCAGCCAGATATTCTCCCAGCGCCAGGCGGGCATGCGCTTCATGGGCAGAACAAAGCTGCCATTCAAGATGCCGCCGAGCAGCACCCAGGCCACGCCCGAAATGGGAATCGCGCTCATGGTTGAGGCCCCACCCTCCTGTCGCCCCTCCGTTTGTCACTGCTGCTTCGCGCCCAATACCGGAAGCAGCTCATTCAGACCGCCTCGGGAGCCAGCTCGAGCTGTATTCGGCGGCTGACAGGTAGCCGCCATCCACCACATGAGCGATCCCCGTGACGCCTTCGCTGTCGTCCGAGACCAGATACAGCGCGGCTCGGGCAATGTCCTCGGGAGTCAAAAAGCGGCCGACCGGCACCCGCGAGGTGCGCTCCCGGATGACGGCCGCCGGATCGCCTGCGGATTCGATGTGTTCGCGCAACATCGGAGTGTCCGTGATTCCTGGACAGATGCAGTTCACGCGGATGTTGTCGGCGCCGTAATCCACAGCCAGCGACTTGGTGAGCAGCATCACGGCGCCTTTCGAGGCCACATAGGCGGGGGTCCTGAGCTGGCCGACAAAGCTGCTCACCGAACCCGTGTTCAGGATCACCCCGCCGCCTTGCTGGCGCATATACTCCGCCGAATACTTCACGCCGAAGAAGATCGATTTGAGGTTCACGCTCATCAAATGGTCCCATTCGGATTCTGAGGTCTCTTCCAGGAACTTCACCAGCGTAATGCCGGCGTTGTTGAACAGAATATCGATCCCGCCCCAGCGCGAAATCGTTTGTTCCACCATCCTCTTCACTTGGTCTTCGCTCGCCACGTCGGTTGGAACGAACTGTGACTCGCCGGCGGCGCTTTGAATAAGCCGCACCGTCTCCCGGCCGAGCTCGGCGCGGATATCGGCCACCGTTACTTTCGCTCCTTCCT
Source organism: Acidobacteriota bacterium (assembly GCA_003224635.1). Classification (GTDB taxonomy): domain Bacteria; phylum Acidobacteriota; class Terriglobia; order UBA7540; family UBA7540; genus QHZK01. The sequence goes on from QHZK01000117.1 coordinate 2,651, forward strand.
TCGCAAACAGGATCGCGCTGGCCCGGCCAATGCCGCGGGCGGCGCCCGTGACCACTGCCACCTTGCCTTCTAACTTCATGCCGCTCCTTCTACGACCGGGGTTTGTGTCCAACTGCGTCGGCAGACGGCCCGATCCCGAGCCGAGCATCCCGGTGAAGACTCACATCTCCCGCGCGCAGGAACGCAGCAAGTCACGCAGCAGGATGGTCTCGCTCAGATTATCAACCTCGTTGCATCCCATCCAGTCGACCCAGACGTACTCCAGAACCACGAAGCCCGAATAATTCATCCGCGCCATCGTCCGCAACACTCGGGGGTAGTCGATGGTGTTCCCCTTGAGCGGGGCCTGAAGTTTCCCCCGACAAGCGCCCCGGGCGTGGAAGTGCGAGGCGTCGGCCAGCAGTGGCTCGATTTCGTCGTCCAGCAGCCCTTGGTAGGTAAAGTGAGTGTAGTCGAGAGTCAGGGTGAGCCCCGGGACCGACTCCAGTAGCCGCTTCGCCTGATCGGGCGTTGGTACGATGGAACCGATGTGCGCTTCCACGGCGAACGTGATGCCGGACTTTGCCGCGGCCGCGGTCCGCCAAGCGAGTTCCTCCGCGCAGCGTTTCACGGAGTCCTCATAAGTTTCCTGCGCAAAGTGGACGCCGGGAAGAAGCGTCAGGTGCTTGGCGTTACAGCGAGCGGCGAACTCGAGGATCCGATAGAAAAACTCTTCCGCCCTGCGGCGGACAGCCGGATCGGGATGGTTGACCGCATTTTCTTCGAAGACTCTTCCGGGCTGGCCAAAGACGTCCGCGATCTCCAAGTCGTTCGCCCGGAGAGCTGTCGAAACGCGCGCCGCAGCCTCGGCCGGGTTCGAAAGTACGTCATCCGGGTCCAAATGAGAGCGCCCGGCAAAGAGCCCGACGTCCATAGCCTGCATTCCGATGTCGCGGGCGAGCCGCAACGTCTGCTCCCATTCCAGTTTTGGAAAGCTGTAGTCGGCGGTGGCCAGTCTAAGATTCATGATTCGGCTGCCTCGACAGCGCCATACGGATTGCCTGAACACCCTCTGAGAGCGCCCGCTGAAGCAGCCAGACGTCGCCCGAGTAGCCTATGCACCGGAATCCCTGCCGGATGTATTCAAGCGCCTGGCTGGCATCGTTCGCCAATATGCCCGCGGGCATACCCTTGGACTCACAGGCTTGAAGGATCCGGGATAGCGCTTCCTTGAATCGTGGATTCGTGAACTGACCCGGTATCCCCATCGAGAGCGACAGATCAAGATGCCCCACCCAGATCAGGTCGACGCCAGGCACGGCGAGGATAGCGTCGATATTCTCCACGCCCAGAGCCGTTTCAATCAAGAGGCCGCACAGCATGCTATCGTTGGCTGCTTTCGTTTTGTTCGCGACGTCTCCGGGGAGAAAGTCGTCATGAGCGATGGAGAAGGCTGCGCCGCGGCGTCCCTCGGGGTAGTAGCGGCAGGATTCGACTACCTTGGCGGCTTCACTCGCGGTCTCGACTCTGGGAACAATGATCCCTCTCGCTCCCACGTCGAGCACCGGGCCGATCAGGTGCGTTTCGCCGGCGGCGGTTCTGACCAGCGCGGCGAGATCGAGCGCACGCGACTGCCCGACGAGATTTCTTATCGTCTCGATCCCGAAGCCGCTGTGCTCCATGTCATACACAACGAAGTCGATGCCGGTGCTGGCCAGCAGACGCGCGATCCCGGGCGTGTCGAATTCAAAAACCCAAGTGCCGAGGACGACCCCGCCCTCGCCGAGCGCCTGCTTGATGGCCAGGGTGTTCAAGATCATTCTCCTGACGAGGTGGCTGCGATCCACCTGGCCCGGTTCGTTTCGAGCTTCGCGCGCATCCCCGGTTGGTCGAGGACCTCGCGGTTGACGACGTGCTGCGGTGTATCGCCTCTGAGCACAGCTAGAACCGACCGAACGGCCGATTCCCCCATCATGCGGAAGCATTCGTCCGTCCAGCAAAGCGAGTGGGGAGTCAAGATCACGTTGTCGAGTCCCAGCAGAGGATCGCCTTCGGGAATAGGCTCCACCTCGAGCACGTCCAGCGCCGCCCCGCGAATCCGGCGCTCCTTGAGGGCGCGGTACAGAGCGGCTTGATCGACGATGGCCCCGCGGGAAGTGTTGACCAGAAACGCTGTTGGTTTCATCCAGGATAGCTCGCGCTCCCCGAGCAAATGGTGCGTCTGCGGCGACAGGGGGCAAATCACGCACAAGAAGTCGCTCCGGCGGATCACAGTCTCGAGGTCCACCAACTCAATTCCCAAGCCCTGACCCGCAATTTCTTCCGGGCGGACAAAGGGATCTACGGCCAGGTGTACCATCTCAAACGGCTTGATCAGAGAAAAGAGCTCGCGACCGATGTTCCCCAAGCCTATCGAGCCCAGCACCTTCCCCGTCAATCCGTAAGCCTTGACGTTGAGTTTGTCCTTCCACCCTCCCTGTCGTACGAGGCGGTCCTTGCCCAATAACTGGGTGGAGAGGGCAAGGATAAAGGTCACGATCCCGACCGCCATAGGCCGCCGTACTCCGTCGGGAGTAATGGTCAGGATCACGTGTCTCTCGGTAAGCGCAGCAACGTCGACCATGTCATAGCCCACTCCGATCCGAGCCAGGACGCTCAGCTTCATGTCTGCGCCAGCCAGAGTTTCCCGCGTATACTTGGGCGCCAAAGAAATCACCGCGTCGTATCCGGCGATCTGTTCCGGAGCAACCTCGGGAAGATATTCCGAGAAGAAGTCAATGGCGACACTCGGGACTTTTCGCAACGCCTCGAGCCCGATGTCGCCCAGCGTCAACTCACCCGACGATGTCAGGAAGTCCCGCGTCAACCCCACTCGGAACCTGTTCATTGTTCGCTCATCTCGGATGACTCTGTCGCACCGACCCGGCGGGACGCGCGCAAGTCATTCCGCAACTGCGGCAGCAACTCCCAATCTTTACTGTCGGTGACAGGGGGCCCGCCCTGATTCGCCGTACCGTAAGAGAAGGACCAGCTGGGTGCGCCCGCCCTAGCGTCAGAGTTCGGCGATGGAGCCGCATGTTTACCAGAACTGCTTTCAGCTTTCAACCGTTTCCCATTCACACCGCGGCGGACCGCACTGCTGAGCTACGGCCCTCGCCGACACACCAGACGGAATTGGCGCCCCATCATGGACGGTTGCGGGCATAATTGCTCCCTTAGCTGTGGTGGAAGAAAGTGCGCGAACCCTTGGCGACGGTTACTACGGCGACGCGCCCTGGTGGTTCCGCAGTTGGCGAGACCGATGAGTGTACGACGAGTTGAATACGATCAAAGGAGACAAAATGGAGCGTGTTTGCTTCCTGTTGAAGGTAAAAAGAGACAGGCTTACGGAATACAAGCAGCGTCATAAGACGGTCTGGCCCGAGATGTTGGCGGCGCTTGGGGAAACTGGCTGGCACAATTATTCTCTCTTCCTGCGCCAAGACGGACTGCTCGTGGGGTACTTGGAGACGCCGGACTATCGGAAAGCGTTGGAAGGTATGGCCAATCGCGAGGTCAATCTGCGCTGGCAGCAAGAGATGGCGCCATTCTTCGAGGGCTTGGAAGGGCGGCGTCCCGACGAGGGCCTTCTCCGCTTGGAGGAGATCTTTCACCTGGCTTAGAAGCGCTTGGCATGTAAACAGCTACATTCCCCCGCCGGGCGTCGGACCTGGAGCCCATCGTGGCGTTGCGCTATGAGTGAAGCGGTCGGTCATCATCAGTCAGGGGGCGGCGCGCAGCATGAACCACCCCGTGGTGTGGTGGAACACGATGTCGCCATCGAGCCGGCGTGGGGCGAGTCCGCCACGGTGGCCGTCGAGCGAATCGAGAAGCATGCGGCGGAGGCGATGCGCCCTTCGAGGGTCGCGGATTGCCGCGGGGGACAGCCGCAGCCAGTCGCGGAAACGCCGGCGACGCCTGGCGAAGCGGCAGGATTCGAGGAGCAGTCCGGCCCTTCGGAAGAGGGCGTCGAACTCCGACCGGCTTAGAATCCGGGCGGGGAGATGGCCGCGCAACGTTTCCAGACGGCACAAAAAGCCGCGCTGAGCGGGATCTTCCGGAGCCACGAGATCGACGATGGCGATGCGTCCGTCGCGGCGGGTGACGCGAGCCAGTTCCTGCAGCACTTTCAGCGGGTCCGGGAAATTGGCAAAAGCGTAGGCGCAGGTTGCCAGATGAAAGCTCCGGCTGCGGTAAGGCAGCCGCTCGACGTCACCCACGGCGAACAACACGGACCCAGCCGAATGAAGTTGACACTCGCGCGCGAGCCTGATCATGCTCGCGCAGAGGTCCACGCCGCACATGCGCTCGACGCGTGGCGCGAGAGCCTGCGCCAGCCGCGCAGGCCCGCACGCCGCGTCCAGGGCCCACTCGTCACGCCGGGGGGCGATCCAGGCGGCGACTTCGCGGATTTCGCGCTTAGCTCTTTGGGCCGACAAGCGCGAATAGTCGCTCGAAATACAATCGAACTCCCGCTCGATCGCCCGACGCAGGCGCAGAGTCATCGTTGTTGTTGATTATCCGTAGCGCCGCCGTCCCGGCGGCTGTGGCTGAGGCGTCCCGCCTCCGCACGTGCGGGCAGGATGACCGCACGACAGCCGGCAGGATGCCGGCGCTACAACGCGCCTCCGGTTACGTCCGGGGTTGGGCGTGCCCGTTGCCGCCGGCCAGCTCCCGAGCCTTCCGAGTCCAATCAAACTTTTTGGTGAGGAGCTCGATGGCTTGAGCGACCCGCCGCAGCCGGTCGGCCTCGCTGCGCACTGACAGAAGCTGCTGTTTGAAGGCAAGGTCTGCCGGAAGCAGAGCGGCGATTCGGAAGGAGAGATAATAGTCGCCGGGTCCGGGGAGGTCGATCGGGACCTCCAAGGCTTGGGGCGTTCGCCGCACAAACTCGCGCAACATGTCGCGGACGCGCTGGGTCTCCTTGTCGGTGGGCGCTTCGCTCTCCTCCGCGTCGTCGAAGAACACAACTCCGCCTTCGAGGTACGGTTTCTCGTCCGTGGTGTAGAGGACCTCGAACCGGCGTATCCCGGCGGTGAGAATGTCCAGCCGGCCGTCATCGTATCGCCGCGTGACTTCGAGAATGCGGGCGCTGCACCCCACCTTTTGCATCTCCCCTTCCCGCGCCAAGACGACCCCAAACTCTTCCCGGTCGGAACCTCGGGACTGCGCTTCCAGACACTCGCCGATCATCCGCTTGTAACGGTCCTCGAAGACGTGCAGCGGCAGCGGCGCCTCGGGCAGCAGCACGACTTCGAGCGGAAAGAGGGGAAGCAAGACCTCGGCCACGGCAAGACCCCACCGGCGAGATTGTAACACCGTTGCCAAGGGGCGGGCGTCAATTGTCCTTTGTCCGTTGTCCTTGGCCCCTTGCGCGGCGTAAAGTAAGTCGGGTAGCTCAGACCTGGATTTTCAGGTCAGCGGCTTTTTCCGCCAGTTCGCGCCAGACGGGGAAACCAACGACCGCAGACCTTACTGATGATTGCAGAATATGGTGACGACCTCTTCTGTAGCGGCGGTCTGCGACCGCCGTTTTCGGCGCTCACAGAGCGCCGCTACAGCGGGTCATCGTCACTGTATGTTGCAATTCTCAATAGAAGACGAAGTCTGCGCTACCGGACGCGGAGCGCAGACGTTTTTTCGACAACGTCCCGAACGACGCGAAATCCGTAGTCGGCGTACTCAAACGCGGGAGGGATGCTCGAGCGGGCGGCACAGTGGCTCACCTTGATCTGGTGCCGCCACGAGCCGCCGCGCGAAGCGCGGCGCTCGCCCGCGGCCGGCCCGCGCGGATTGCGCTCGGGTGAGGCGGCGTAGTAGTTCTTGTCAAACCAGTCGGCGCACCATTCGTGGACGTTTTCGGAAGTGTCGAAGAGGCCGTAGGGGTTCCGAGAGCCCCTGCCCACCGGGAGCGGACCCTTCACCTCGCCGCCCCAGCGCTCGACGTACTCGGGCCAGGAATGCGGCGGATCGTCTCCCCAAGGATAGAGGCGCCCTTCGCGGCCGCCGCGCGCCGCGCGCTCCCATTCAGCCTCGGTCGGCAGGCGATAACGCCGGCCGGTCAGGCCCGAGAGCCAGTCGCAGTACTTGACGGCCTCAAACCACGTCACCGCCACAACCGGTTGGTCGGGATGGCTGAAGTCCGGATCGCGCCAGTGCTTCGGCGGCGGATGGCCCGTCGCTTCCATGAACACCATCCAGTCGCGGTTGCGGACTTGAACCACCGCCATCTCGAAAGCGTCCACCCAGACGCGATGCACCGGCTTTTCCTCGTCGCGGCCCGTCCCGCAACCCATGAGGAAATCACCGGAGGGGATCAGGACACATGCCGGCTCGGGGACTGGTTCTCCCGATTGCACCGGATTGGCAGCGGTGGTCATCGAGGGATTCGCAAGGCCAGGAGGAGGAAGCCGCCGGCCACAAGGACGACGAGCACAAAAAGGCCAAGAAAGGAGAGGAGGAGGGGAGGATATCGCCAGCGAGATGAGAAACTCGCAAAACCAGCCAGCCCGGTGCCCACCGGCAAGAACAACAAGAACCCTAGAGATGTGCTGGGATGAACATACATAAACTTATCTTGCCTAGCGACGTGCAGGATGGTCATAACCCAGGCAACGCACAAGGAGAACCCACAAGCAAACGCGATTCGGAATGCCGCTCGGGGAAAGACAAACCACCGCTTCGCCACCAGCAATGCGAGCTGGAGAATGGCAACTCCGGCGGAAACAAGCCAAAGGAGATTCATGGCTGCTGCAAAAGTACTCATAGGCATCCCTTCCGCCCGGGCCGCCAGTAGCCGCTTTTCTCTATTCACCCCGAGCGCCGAATCGGGTAAACTGCAAACCAGCGTCATCAATGTCCAAGCATAAGGAAGCAGTCCAGAAGCAGTTTACCAAGACGGCGGACGCCTTTTCCACCTACGCCGTGCGCGACACGCCGGAGGTCCTGGCCGAGAAGGTCGAGTTCATCAAGCCGCAGCCTACGGACCTCGCGCTCGACGTCGCCTGCGGGCCGGGGGCCCTGGCGCTCGCGCTCGCGCCGCGGGTGCGGTTCGCGCGCGGCATCGACCTGACCCAGGAGATGGTCCGGCGCGCGCGCCAGTTTCAGCGCGAGCGGAACATCCCGAACGCCGCCTTTGCTCGCGGCGAGGCCGAGCGCCTCCCATACCCGCCTGAGCTTGCGCTCAAGGAAATGGTCCGGGTGATGAAGCCCGAGGGACGCCTGGCGATCATCGACACGCTGGGCCCCGAGAGCGACGCGAAATTCGAGCTCCACAACCGGATCGAGTCAATCCGCGACCCTTCGCACACGCAGTCGCTGCGGCTGACCACGTTCCTTCAAATGTTCGAGGAGCGCGGACTCGAAATCGCCCGCCAGGCGCTCAAGCGCCGCCAGCGTTCTTTTAACCAGTGGATGCTGCGCGCCGGAGTCGAGCCCTCACACAAGCGCTACCAGGAAACCCGCAAGCTGCTCGAAGAGTCCATCCCTGGCGACCGCGCCGGGTTCTCGCCTCAGCCGCAAGGCGACGACTTTCTCATCCTCCACAATGAGGGCATGTTCGTCCTAGTAGGCGGCACGAAGGCAAAAGGATGAACGATGAAGGGTAAAGGATGAAGGGTGAAGAATGAAGTAGGCACGGAGTCCGCGCTCGAGTTCATTTTCGTACTTCGTACTTCATCCTTCATCCTTCATCCTTGCAAACGGCCATTCGTCCCGCACCTTGGCCCGCACAAGATATGCGGCGGTCCCCGCGAGTAACACGGCAAACGCAAAGATCAGCGGTTGCCGCGCCGCAGTAGAAAGCGCGTGCAGCCAGCTAGAGTTCTCCGGCAAGGTTCTCAAGGTCGACCAGGATTGCTGCGCCGCAGTCCCGAGCACGTAGAGCCATCCGAAGATGGAGACGACGCCCGGCACGGGATAGAACCACATTCGAAACGGCCGCTTGAGGTCGGGCGCGCGGCGGCGCAGCAGGAAAAAACCGATCGTCTGCGGCAGGTACTGGATCAGCACGCGCGTGGCAATCAGGCCGGGGATGACCTCGTTCAGCTTGCCCAGGCTGAAGACGGACGCCGCCATGCCCAGCGCGATCAGCGAAACGTGAGGGAACTCGCCTTTAGGATGAAGCCGGGCGAAAACGCGGAAGAAGTTGCCGTCCGTCGCCGCCACGTAGGGGATGCGCGAGTAACCGAGCAGCAACGAGAAGGCCGAGGAAAAAGCAATCCAGAGCACCAGCGCGGTCATCAATTTTCCCGCCGCCGGCCCGTAAAGCGCCTCGACATAAGTGGAAGCGATGAACTTGCTGTCCAGAATCTGACGCCAGGGAATGACGCTCAGGAATGCAGAAGTCATGAAGACGTAGAGCGCGCCCACGGTGATGATCGAGAACATGATGGCGCGGGGAATCACGCGCCCCGGATCGCGGATTTCCTCGGCGAGGTAGCACACGTTGTAGTAGCCGAAGTAGTCGTACAGCGCGTAAAGCGTGGCGTGGCCGAGCCCCGCCCAGAAAATCCAGTTGAGGCGAAAGGCCTCGGGAGGAAAATCGAAGGGGCGGGCCGCGCTCAGGTGCGGGATGCCCGAGAGTACAATCCAAAGGCATCCGATGAGCACGCCACACACCAGCACCACCGACATTTTGCCGATGGTCCCGATTCGCCGATAGAGCAGCGCGACCAGCAGCAGGGGGAAAAGTCCGGCCACGGCTCGCTCGCCCCAGGCCGGCAGCGCGGGCGCCAGATAATGCAGGTAGCTCGCAAACCCGATACTGCCGCTCGCGACCGACAGCGGCGCCGAAAACATGATCTGCCAGACCATGAGGAACGACAGCCAGCGTCCGGCAGATTGCGGACCGAAGGCTTCGCGCAGATAGTTGTAACTGCCGCCGGCCTTGGGCAGCGCCGCGCCCAGCTCCGCCCACACCAGGCCGTCCGAAAACGCCACCAGCGCGCCGACAAGCCATCCCAGCATCGCCTGCGGCCCGCCCATGGCGGCGAGGAACAACGGAATGGTGATGTAGGGCCCGATGCCCACCATGTCCGTAATGGCCAGCGCCGTCGCCTGCACCAGGCCGAGGTCGCGCCGCAGACTCGGTTGTGTGTCGGTATGTGGCATTGTACGCTTCAGAGGGGAGCTTTCTTTACTTCCGGCCTTTGACCTTTGCCTTTTGACTTTGGATTTGCCTGCGCCACGGTTATTCGGCTGCCGCCGGCTGAAGGGAAACGCAGCTTCCACGAGCGAACACCTTGCGCCGTCTCCTTAACAAACAGCACTCCGGCGCCTGGGGCCGCCTTGACGAGCTCCAGTCCCCGTTCCAGACCAAGCACGCTGACGACGGTTGCGAGTCCGTCCGAAGTCGTGCAATTCCTCGCCACAACCGTAACGCTCGATCGGCCGGTGAGCGCCACGCCGGTTTTCGGATTGACGATGTGCGAGTAACGAACGCCGCCGATCTCGACGTGCTGCTCGGCATCTCCAGACGTTGAGACCGCGGCGTCGCGAAGCAGGAGATTTTGGATTTTGGATTTTGGATTTGCGATTCCCGGCGGCTCCGGCGACGCGATGGCAATGCGCCAGCCCGCTTTGCCTGGAGGCGCGCTGCCCACTGCGATGTCGCCCCCTCCGGCGACCAGCGCGCTCTCAATGCCATACCGCTTGAGCGTGGCCAGAGCTTCATCCGCCGCGTAGCCCTTGGCGATGCCGCCGAGGTCGAGCAGCATCCCCGGCTTCAGGAGCTGGACTGTGCGCGCGGCGGGGTCGAGACGCAGTTTCTGGTAGCCTACGAGTTCGAGCGCCTTTGACAGACGCTCCGGGTCGGGCCCCTCGTGCCGGCGGCGGGCCCGTCGCCACAGTCGCACGACGGGTCCGACCGTGACGTCGAACGCTCCGTCCGACCGTTCGGCCAAGTCCTGGGCTGCGGCGAGCACGCGGAACAGGTCGTCGCTGACCGCGACCGGCGAGCCGCCCGCCCGCGCGCATAGCTGCATCAGCTCGCTCGTAGGCTTATAATCGCTCATGGCATTATCCATCTCGGCGATGCGCTGAAAGGCTGCGTCGGAAGCGGCACGAGCGGCCTCGGCGTCTGGAGCGTAAAGGACGATTCTGAACAGAGTGCCCATGTGAGGTTGGGAGAACTCGAACCGCGTTAGACGGGATTCACCAACGAAGCCAGACGCTAATGCTGTGACCACCAAGCAGGCGCCGACCCAGGTTGGAGCGCGATTCATGGGAAATCTCGCGTCGTCAGATTCGCATCGTATCACCAAAGGCGACTCGAAAGCGGAGCCACCTTTCCGTGTGACACAGGGAAGGAGGTCACACCAATGCACCTTACCAGGATGATCGCGATCTCCCTTTTGTCAGCCACTATGTCCTTTCCGAAAGAAAAGGAAAAGGTACAGTTGCCTCCGACGGCTCCCTTGCCGGACCGCGTGCTGCAGGCTAGGACCGTCATGGTCACATCAGAAGCGGACAAGCTCGTCTACGATCAGGCATATAGACGAGTTCAAGAATGGGGACGATTCCAACTCACTGGGGATCCTGAGAGGGCAGACGTGATCCTGATAATAAGGTCGGGCTATGGCCCACGGCCGCCACGCTGGCGGGACGTCTTGATACCGTATCCCTATCCCTATCCGTATCCCGGTTGGTCTTATCAAGACATTC
>QHZK01000555.1 GCA_003224635.1 Acidobacteriota bacterium
TCTCGCCTGACGGTAAACGGCTCGCCTACTTCGGCGGCCCCAGGTCTCAGCTCCTGATTCGATCACGGGACGAGCTGCACGCGACCGCGATACCCGGCACGGAAGGAATGGTCACTCCATTTTTCTCGCCCGACGGTAAGCAAGTAGGCTTCCTCGAGGACAGGAAAGTTCGAATCGCGTCGATCGCTGGCGGCCCAGCGATCACCGTGTCTGACACGCTGAATGGAGAAGCGGGCGCGTCATGGGGGCCCGACGGATTCATTTATCAGCTCCTGATTCGATCACGGGACGAGCTGCATGCGACCGCGATACCCGGCACGGAAGGAATGACCACTCCATTTTTCTCGCCCGACGGTAAGCAAGTAGGCTTCCTCGAGGACAGGAGAGTTCGAATCGCGTCGATCGCTGGCGGCCCAGCGATCACCGTGTCTGACACGCTGAATGGAGAAGCGGGCGCGTCATGGGGGCCCGACGGATTCATTTACGTTGGAGGCATTGGGGAAGGCATTGGGGACGGCGCGCTGCTTCGCGTCAGGGCCAAGGCCGGATCGAAGCCGAAATGGTTTACCGTCCTCGACGCCGCCAAAGGGGAAGTGCTCAACACGTGGCCGGACGCGCTTCCCAATGGGAAAGGCGTGCTGTTCACCGTGTGGTTCAGCGGAAAGAATGGCGTAAAAGGCGGTACCTCGCACGCGATCGCCGTGGCCGAGGTCCCGTCGGGAAAGCATCGCGTGATCATTGAAGACGCCATTTACGCGCGCTACGCATCGTCTGGACATGTCGTCTATGTCACCGCTGACAAGACGTTGATGGTGGTGCCATTCGATCAGAATTCGATGAAGGTCACTGGTGAGCCGATCACCCTCGCCGAGGGTATACAGGCGGGCTTTTTTGGCTCGGCGGACCTCGCGATTTCAGCGACGGGCACGCTGGTCTACTCGACCGGCGCTGGACAGGGAAGGCAAGAGCTCGTGTGGGTGACGCGCGATGGGAAAGTAGACACGGTCGATCCTGATTGGTCCGGGGACTTCATCGGTTACCCCGCCCTTTCACCGGACGGGAAGAGGGTTGCAGTAACGAGGAGCGCCAACACGGAATGGGTGGGAATCTGGATCAAATGGCTGGATCGAGGACCGAGCATAAAATTGGCCGGTGACGGAAGAGAAAACTTTGGTCCGGCATGGTCACCGGATGGTAGATCCGTGACGTTCTCGTCGAAACCAGTGAATGGGTCCGTCCATCTATGGACCCAAAGAGCTGACGGTGGTGCACCCGGTGTAGTGCAGCTTCGCCTGAAGGAGAACGTGTTCAATGCGAGATGGTCACCGGACGGGAAGTGGTTGATCTTCCAGACGGACGTGGGGGCGCCTGGTGCGGGTGATATTCTGGCGATACGGCCAGGAATCGATACTGCGCCGACACCGCTCGTCGCGACCGCATTCACGGAGACATCGCCGGCGCTTTCATTCGATGGGCGATGGCTGGCCTACTGCTCCAACGAGAGCGGGAAGAACGAGATCTACGTAGTGCCCTTTCCGAACACGCGTGCGGGGAAGTGGGCCATTTCGACCGGTGGCGGCACGGAGCCGCTCTGGTCGCATCGCGGTACGGAGCTGTTCTATCGCGACGCGTCCGGCAACCTCGTGGCAGTCGAAGTTAATACCAATCCGACCTTCTCAGTCGG
>QHZK01000554.1 GCA_003224635.1 Acidobacteriota bacterium
ATGGCTGATGAACTGACGATTCAAAAAAATCCGTGGCAGCGACTGCGGGAATACGTCGCCGACGTGCGCACGGAAATGAAGCGCGTCACCTGGCCGAGCAAGCAGGAAATCTACGGCACTACCGTTATGGTGATTCTGACCACATTCCTGTTTGGAGGATACTTTGCCATCTGCGACAAGGTCTTTGGGTCCGCGGTCTTGAGGGTTCTGAGGTTCTTCACACACCGGGGCTAGGACGAATGTCCAACGGAGACTGACTAAGAAATTCCAGGGCTTCAATGGAAATGGCCAAAAACTGGTACATCATTCACACTTACTCCGGGTTTGAAAGAAAGGTGGCGGAGACGCTCAAGAGCAGGGTTGAACCTGCGGGGCTCTCGGAAAAGTTCGGTGCGATTATGGTCCCCACCGAGGACGTGATTGAGATGCGCCAGGGCAAAAAGGTGGTCACCCCCAAGCTCTTCTATCCGGGCTACGTGCTGGTCGAGATGGAGATGGACAACGATACCTGGCACCTGGTGACCTCGACGCCGCGGGTTACGGGCTTTGTGGGTTCGGGACAGATGCCCAGCCCCTTGACCAGCGAAGAAGTGGACCGGATCGTCCACCGGGTTGAAGTCGCGGCGGAGCATCCCAAGCCCAAGCTGGAGTTCGAGCGGGGTGAGTCGGTGAAGATCACGGACGGACCCTTCAAAGACTTCACGGGCCAGGTGGACGAAGTCAACGACGACCGCTCGACCCTGCGCGTGATGGTGACGATCTTCGGACGAGCGACACCGGTGGAATTGGACTTCTACCAGGTGGAAAAAGCATGAGAGGCGGTTCCTGGCGTTCGTGAGTGTGTTTTCAGCCAAGCTGATCGTCTGGAATCCCACTGAGCCCTCGCGCTCGGAAGAAATTGACGTCTTAGTAGATACGGGCGCCAGCTATAGCTGGGTTTCTAGTTCGCGACTGGCCGGCTTGGGCGTTCGCCCGACGCGGCGCTTGATCTTTCGGACGATTGAGGGCCGCACGATTGAACGCGAGCTTGCGCCCGTGTTTGTAAGAGTGGATGGCTACACAGGCGGCGACACGGTCGTACTGGCGGAACCAGATGATAACGAAGTTCTGGGGCGCAGCTCCTGACTTCTGACTCCTGACTTTCGAGGTGATTTATGGCAAAGAAAATTACGGCAATGGTTAAGCTCCAGATCACAGCGGGCAAAGCCACCCCGGCGCCGCCCGTGGGTCCGGCGCTGGGTCAGCACGGCGTGAACATCATGGAGTTTTGCAAAGCGTTCAACGCCAAGACCTCCGCGAAGGACCAGGAGGGTCTGATCATTCCGGTGGTGATCACCGTGTACCAGGACCGGTCCTTTACCTTTATTACGAAAACACCCCCGGCCTCCGTGCTCCTGAAGCGGGCGGCGGGCATCGCCAAAGGTTCCGGGGAGCCGAACAAGAATCTGGTGGGTAAGGTCACAGAAAAGCAGGTTGAAGAGATCGCCAAGACCAAACTGCCGGATTTGAACGCGCGCGACGTGGCGGCAGCGGTTGCCACCGTTAAGGGAACCGCGCGCAGCATGGGCATAGAAGTGATACCGTAATCCAATCCGCAGATCGCGCAGATTACGCAGAGATAGATACAAAGCGATCAGCAGGAAAGGAATGAATTCGAATAAAGGTGCAGTTATCTGTACTACTAACCTGGAAAATGTTTGCGCCTTGCACAAATTTTTGCGGCGCTTTTTGGTTGCGGCTCTGCCGCGCTGTGAAATCTGGGTGATCTGCGGATTCCGAAAATCAGGAGTCAAAGATGGGCAAGAAATACGCAGCCGCGAGGAAGCTTGTGGAGAAGCCGGCATACACGCTGGCGGACGCGATGCCACTGGTCAAGAAGGGCGCTTTCGCCAAATTCGATGAAACCGTGGAGCTCGCCATGCGCCTGGGGGTGGACCCCAAGCACGCGGACCAGATGGTGCGCGGCACGGTCGTCCTTCCGCACGGCCTGGGGAAAAGCAAACGCGTGATCGTCATCGCCTCGGGAGAAAAAGTCCGCGAGGCGCGCGACTCCGGGGCCGACGAAGCAGGCGGCGACGATCTGGTGCAGAGGATCCAGGGCGGCTGGCTGGACTTCGATGCCGTGGTCGCCACGCCCGACATGATGAAGTCCGTCGGAAAGCTGGGCAAGGTGCTGGGCCCGCGCGGCTTGATGCCTAACCCTAAGACCGGCACGGTCACGATGGACGTGGCTAAGGCCGTCAAGGAAGTCAAGGCCGGCAAAGTCGAGTTTCGAGTCGACAAGACCGGCATTATTCACTCCCCGGTCGGCAAGGTCTCCTTCGACGCCGAGAAACTGGCCGAGAACGCGCATGCCCTGATCTCGAACGTGATGAAGGCGAAGCCCGCGACCGCGAAGGGGCGCTACGTGAGGAGCATCGTGATTTCATCGACCAT
>QHZK01000118.1 GCA_003224635.1 Acidobacteriota bacterium
CGCTTCGCCTGCGGGTGGCAGGGAAGCGCTGCCTGCTAACCGCCGTCCACGGGAGGGGATTCAGCCTGAGCGGCAACTTCGGCGTACAGGTCCATCCGGCGCATTCCGTTCTCGACGTAGGCGGGATCGTAAGTCTTGCCGTGGGGCTGGCCGGTGTTCCAGCATCGAAACATGGGTTCGAACTCGCGGCCGAGATCGAGTTGATAATCGTGGGCGAATTCCGCAAGCAGCTCGACCGCGAGGCTGTAGTGGCGGCCGGGGTCGAGCAGATCGCGCACCCTCGGGCGGCGCCCGAGGACGTGGTATCCCATGATCTGGGTGAATCCCCAGGAGGTCGCGAGCTCGCGCAGGACCTCGTCACGCAAGGCGGCGATTGGTTCGCCCTGGCCGGCCGCGAAGGCGCCCGTGAGATAGCGCGCGTGAAACTCCGGAGCCTTGGGGTGAAGCCTGTCCTCGATTTGGCGCTCGATTTCTGCGGTCTGGATGCCGGCGTAAGAGGGGGCCTCGCCCGCAGCCACCGCCAGAAGGTGCCGGTAGACGGCCGGCTCGAAGCGGGCGGCGTCCGGCGCGCCGGCGGACTCGTTGGCGGTCAGCGCGCCCAGGAATCGGGCCGGGACCGAGGAGGCGTTGGCGGCTTCGGCGATGTGGGTGTGGCAGCGATAAAAGACCCGTTCGAGCAGCTTGGCCTCCCCTTGGGCGCGGGCCATCGGGGCGACGGCGGGGCGGGCCGGGTTTATCCGGTTCGGCTGGCCCGGCCGGTCCGGTTCTGGCGCGCGCGGTGAGTATCGCCTCATGAGTAGAATCGTAGCGCGTCCAAATGAGACAATGGGGACGGGCGGGACGCTTGGGACAAATTTTTTTGCGCTTTTCAGAATCAATCGGGTACGGGCGGGAAGGGGCGCGATGGTCCTCCGGCGAGGCCGGTTGGTGCGACATTTTGTCCCGCCGCAGGCATGTCCTAAATGTTTAGGAGTTCACGATGCGCGCGGTCGTCGAGCGAGTCAAGAGAGCGGAGGTTCGCGTGGAGGGACGGGTGGCGGGCCGCATTGACGAGGGGCTGCTCGTGCTGGTTGGTATCGCAACCGGCGATACCCGTGAGTGCGGGCAAGCCCTGGCGGAGAAGATCGTCAACCTGCGCCTCTTTGAAGGCGAGCAAGGCGCGGAGCCTATCGACCAGCCGGGCCCCCCGCGGGGAAGGATGCAGCGCTCGCTGCTCGAGAAAGGCGGCAGCGTTCTCTGTGTGTCCCAGTTCACTCTTTACGGGGACTGCCGAAAAGGCCGGCGTCCGAGCTACGATCGCGCCGCGCCGCCCGAAGTCGCGCGGCCCTTCTACGAAGCTTTCGTGGAATCGCTACGCCAGCTTCTGGGACGAAGCGGCGCAAGGGTGGAAACAGGTCAATTCCAGGCCATGATGGAAGTCGAGCTGGTCAACGACGGCCCGGTGACGCTGCTTCTGGACTCCGAGAAACTCTTTTGAAGTCACTGGGCAAGAGATCGCGCAGTCCCGCGCCAGCCGCTGCTCTTAAGCGGCTCGTTCTTTTCCCCTACGGCGGGCCGCCCCTGAGGGTGCGGCGAAACAGCACCTTGATTCCCTCCCGCCACTGCTCGTTCAGCCCCACTTGGATGATTTCAATCGAGGGGGCGAAGTATCGAATCACGCGGCCCGTCGTCGAGTGGAATCGAAATGCCGGAGAGACCAAGTAGAGGAGGGGCGGCTCGCTCGCGACCTCGATCCCGGGGAAGTAACCGAACTGCGTGAACTGACGGCGCTGCCCGAGCCACTTGACCCGCAGCCAGTAATCCAGTCCCTGGAGAGGCAGATTGATCTCTTCGTAGAGTTTCAGCTCGATCACGGCCAGGCGATTGCCCGTGCCCAGGCGGGCGCCGCGCGTCACGCCCAGGACGTCGATCACGCCGCGGTGCCTTTGGCAAGACGCCGGACCCGAGAACGCCGGCACCTGTGGATAGACGCAGTCCGGTGAAAGTGCGGGGTCGATCTTGCTGATGTCGCCGACGAGGAGGCTCTCGAGCCAGCGTTCGCCTTGCAGCCGGTAGAACTCGTGAGACGCGTCTCCGCCCGGCGCCCTCCTGAGCTTGAGAACGCCTTCGATCAGAGCGCGGAACTCGGTCCGGTTCTCTGAATCAAGCTTCTGAGTATTTCCCTCAAGTCCAAAATAAACCCGCGGGTCGAGATCGCCCTCGACGCGCGCGATGGCGAGACCGCGCACTCGCAAAGAGAGGAACCTGCCCGACGGGTCCGGCACGAGATCCACGCGCCCAACAAGATCTCCCAGCAAGGCGCGCACGAACTCGCGGTGGCGCTCGGCGAGCGCCTGGCGGTCGAGGCGCGGCACGAGGCGAGTCTCGACGTTGCCGTAATCGCAAAGGTCGACTCGCTCGGGCGGTTGGGGGCCGGACGAGGAGTCTGACAGGTTCCATTCGAAAATTTCCATCTCCACGGCCTGCCGATCGAGGTGGGCGGCGCGGTGCGCGGTCACCTCCGCGGCTCCGCCGGGGAGAAACAGCTTCAGTCCGGGGACGCTGACGCCGTCCGGCCGGCTGCGCAGCCAATCGAGCCAGATGAGGCCGAAGACGAGGGCGGCGTCCGCCGCGGCGGGAGTTTCAGCTTCGCTCAGTCCGAGAAACGCCCAGGCCGTTCCGCCCCGGCGCGCCCATCCGCGCGTGTACCACGCTGAAAAGGAATGCTCGCGGTCGGAGCGGTTGCTGACCCGCTCCAGTCGCCATCCGGGGAACTCGCGTTCGAGCATGCGGAGGAATTCCCGCCGGAACCGGGCCCGGTCGAGCGGCGGCGCAACACTCTCTGTCCGCTCGGCAAAATCAAGCTCGCGAAACTCGAGCATGCTCGCCTCCGAAGCCGCCCGCTTTCGCGCCAAGACCCGAAGCAGGCCGCGCTTGCGGCTAGCCACATCTTCCACGCGCCGGACGATGGAGCGCGCCGGGCTCCAGGCTTCGAAGACCAACTTGCCGAATTCCACTGCGAGGCGCCATTGGGCCCTCGTCAGATCAAACAGCTCGACGCCGTCCTCCACGACGACCGGATGGTCGAGTTCCCGAATAAAGCCCTCGAGGCCTTCCTGAAGCTGGCGGAGGGAATCGAGGTCGCAAAGCGCGGGCATAGCGTTCGAGCTCCATTCGAGCTACCTGCGTGCGCGTGCCCCCAGACCGCCCGTGAGGCGCTCGAGGAATATATCGGCTGCTGCCCGCGCGACGTGACTCGCAAAAACGTCGCCCCTCGCCAGCGCTGCTGGATTAATGATTAATATTGTGGCGCACTGAGGGCCGGCCTGGGTCGTGATCGAAAGGCACTCAGCAGCGGTTCCCCTCTGAGCATGCCGCGAGAACGCCTATCCAGTGGGGAGTCTTGGAGAAAGTGTTCCTCGGTGCCGGTTTTGACTTCGCCCGGCAGGAAGGAAGCCACCGATCTTACCGCAAAGAGGGGATCCTCCGTCCCGTTGTTGTTCCCTACAACCAGGTTCTTGTTTCGATCACCAGAAAAAACCTCAAGACGGAGGAAATTTCCCGAGACGATTACTTTCGTCTGTTGGAGAAGGCGCGATAAAGAGATTTGAAGACGTAACAACCCACTCCTACTTGGCTGCGATCCTCGGGAAGCTGCGAGGCACAATCCCCGCACCCTCTTTCACCGTGAGAATGTGGTTGACAGGGACGTTCGAGAGCTTGTCCACGGTCCCGCTCGGCCACGTGATATCGAGCGACTCGATAGCCTTGCGCTGCCCCAGTCCAAAGTGGATGCGCGGATCGCTCGCCGACATGTAGCCCGTGCCTCCCTCCGCCTGCTTCACCTGAGTAAACCCCTCGGAGACGAGCTTGAGGGTCGCGCCGATGCCGTCGCGGTTGGACTTGTTCCCGACCAGGAACACCTCAAGCCAGTGATTGGCGTTCGCGCCGTCGTTGCGCAGGAGCTCGGGGTAACCGCCGCGCACGTTGATCGCTAGGTCGAGGTCGCCGTCGTTGTCAAAGTCAGCGACCGCGAGGCCCCGTCCCGCCACCGGCTTCATGAAGTCGGGGCCCAGTTGCTCGGAGACTTTCTCGAACTTACCTTTCCCCAGGTTGCGGAACATCAGCTTGGGTTCGGGATACTGCACCTCGGTGTGGTAAAGGTTGATGTTGTCGAGCATGGCGCCGTTCACCTGGCAGATGTCCGTCCAGCCGTCGTTGTCGTAATCCAGGAACTTCATGGTCACGCCGCTCAGGAAAATCGCCTTGTTGCCGATGCCCGAGGCGTAGGTGGCGTCGTCAAAGGTCTCGTCGTGGTTGTTGTGATAGAGGCGGTTGAGCTCGAAATCGAGATGGGTCACGTAGATGTCCAGCCAGCCGTCGCCGTCCACGTCGGCGGCGTCGATGCCCATGCCGGCCTCGTACTTGCCGTCCTCGCTGGCCGCAATCCCGGAGCTGAACGAGACGTCGCGGAACGTCCCGTCGTGGTTATTGAGAAACAGAAAATTGGGCCAAGTGTCGTTGGCGATGATGACGTCCGGCCAGCCGTCGTTGTTGACGTCGGCCAGCACCACGCCCATGCCTTTGGCTTCGGGCTTGCCCACGCCCGACCTTTCACTGACGTCGGTGAACGTGCCGTCGTGGTTGTTGTGGTAAAGCTTGATCCTCTGCCCCTTGTAGTTGTCCGGATGGCAATAAGCGCGATACCCGGGCCGGTGCTCGCCGCACCAGATGTTGTTCTTGGGCGACCAGTCGATGTAGTTCGCAACCACGAGGTCGAGATACCCGTCCTTGTCGTAGTCGAACCATCCCGCGCTCGTCGCCCACCCGCCCTGGTCGGCCACTCCGGCCTTCTCGGTCGCGTCCGTAAACGTTCCGTTGCCGTTGTTGTGATAGAGAATGGCGCGCCCGTAGCCGGTCACGTAGAGGTCGGCGAAGCCATCGTTGTCGAAATCGCCCACCGCCACCCCCTGCCCGTAGAGTCCTGCAGCGCCCGCGCCGGCCTTCTCGGTGACGTCGGTAAAGGTCCCGTCGCCGTTGTTGTGGTAGAGCGCGGAGCGCAAAGGTTGCGGAGGCTTGTAGATGTCGGTCGAGGCCGACTGCACCAGGTAGAGGTCCATCAGTCCGTCCTGGTCGTAGTCTACCCAGCCGAGGCCCGTGCCCATGGTCTCGAGGTAATACTTCTGGTCGGTCGAGGTCGCGTCCTGCTTGAAGTTGATTCCCGCCGCTCGGGCAATGTCTGTGAAGCGCACGGGTGCAGAGATCGGCGGAGCTGGCGCGGACCTCAGGGATCGAGCCGGCGCACGTTCAAGGGCGATCGAGATGCCGCCAACCGCGAACGCCGTGATCACAAGCGCGGGCGCGACTCTCGGAGCCGGAGTAATCCGCCCAGATCTGCTCCTCAACGAATCGCCCTCCTCAGCCGGCTGAACCTCTACTATATCCCCGACTCGCCGGCCGCCTCAATCGCTGTGGGCGATTGGGTACTGTCCTCATTTAAAGCAAGTGGTTAGTGGCCTTGGCTAGTGGCAAGTGGTTAGCAGTTGCTCGTCACCGGCCATTCGCCGCTCGCCGCTTGTTTTGAAATTACCCGCCCAGCGTCGCCCACCGCATAATCTCTTCCTGCGTGGTTTCCGCCGCGACCAACTCTTTGACGATGCGGCCCGAGCGCATCACCAGCACGCGGTCGGCCATGCCCAGAATTTCGGGCAGCTCGGAGGAGACCATCAGGATTGCGGCTCCCGACTCGGCCAGTTGGTTCATCAGGCGATAGATTTCGGTCTTCGAGCCCACGTCGATTCCGCGCGTGGGCTCGTCGAAGATGAAGATGCGCGCCTGGCGGAAGAGCCACTTGGCCAGCACTACTTTCTGCTGGTTGCCGCCGCTCAGGTGTCCAACCCTTTGCGCCGTGGAACGGGCGCGAATCCGCAGCCGATGGATAAAACTGCGGGCCACCTGCTCCTCCTTTCCCAGGTTGAGGCGGCCCTTTCGAAGCAGGGCGCCGAGGTTCGCCAGCGTTATGTTATGGGAAGCCGCGAGGTTCAGAGCCAGGCCCGTCCGTTTGCGGTCCTCCGTAATGAGGGCCAGGCCGTTGCGGATCGCGTCCTCGGGCGAGCGCATCGCGACCGCCTTGCCGTCGATCGCCATACTGCCGCCTTCGGGCGGCGAGGCGC
Organism: Acidobacteriota bacterium; assembly: GCA_003224635.1. GTDB lineage: Bacteria > Acidobacteriota > Terriglobia > UBA7540 > UBA7540 > QHZK01. The sequence continues at coordinate 6,153 of QHZK01000118.1, forward strand.
CGAAGACCGCTTCAACCAGCTCCGTCCGGCCCGCGCCCATCAGTCCGGCCAGCCCCACAATTTCCCCGCGGCGGAGGTTAAGAGCGACGTCGTGGAGGCGCAAACCGCCGGGAGATCTCCGCCTCAGGCCCTCGACCCGCAGGACAACCTCGCCGGGCTTGCGGTCCCGCGCCGGGTAGAAGTCCTTCAGCTCACGTCCAACCATGGCGCGGATCAGCTCGCCAAAATCGCGCCGCGGCATGGGCCCCTCGTGGACCGTTTCACCGTCGCGCAGCACGGTGACGCAGTCGGCAATCTGAGCCAGCTCCTCCATGCGGTGGGTCACGAAAATCACCGCCACGCCGCGGGCCTGGAGCTGACGGACGACGCGGAACAGCTCGTCAACCTCGTTGGCCGAAAGCGAGGAGGTGGGCTCGTCCATGATGACGAGACGAGTGGCGCGGACCACGGCGCGGGCGATCTCGACCAGTTGTCGCTGGGCCTGGCCCAGTCGCCGCACGGACGCGCGCGCATCGAGGTCGAAGCCAAGCCGCTCGAGTGACGCCTGGGCTTCGGCGACTTCGCGGCGGCAGTTGATCGTGCCGAGCGCGCGCGCGCGGCCGGCCGGCTCGTGGCCGAGGAAAATGTTTGCGGCGACGGTCAGGTGCGGCGCCAGGTTGAGCTCCTGGTGGATCATCGTGATGCCCAGCCGCTCGGCGTCAGCCCGCGAGGCAAGGGGAGGAAACTGGCCCCCCCAGCGCACTTCACCGCCGTCGCGCGGCACTTCCCCCGCCAGAATCTTCACCAGCGTCGATTTGCCGGCGCCGTTCTCTCCTACCAGGCCGTGGATTTCGCCCGCGCCAACCGCGAGGCGCGCGCGCTTCAGCACCGGGACTCCGCCGTAGGACTTCGAAATCTCCCGCAGCTCGACGAGCAGTTGTCGGCAGTCGATTGGGGCGGGCGGTGCTTGAGACTCCACCATTCGAGAATCCTTTATTTCAGTTCGCCAGTCGGTCAGTATCTCAGTGTGTCAGTTAGTCTGTATTTCAGTTGATAGTTCCCAGGACCGCCAAACTGAGAAACTGACGAACTGACGAACTGAAAAACTGACACACTACCTGAGGTACTTCTGAAGATCCGGGTTGATCAGTTGCTGGATTTTGGGGTCGCTCAGGCTGTCGTGCGTCACGAGCGCGGGCGGCAAGTCGATCCGCTTCGGAGGCTGGCGTCCGGCGCGGGAGTCGATGAGCGTTTCGAGACCGGTGTGGGCCATTCGGAACGGGTCCTGGACGACCAGCGCGTCGATGCTCCCGGATCGGAGATCGTCCAGCAGTTTGGGGGAGCTGTCAAAGCCGACGACCTTGATCTTGCCGGCCAGTCCCCGCCCCTTGACGCCCTGGACCGCGCCTACGGCGCTTGACTCGTTCGAGGCGAAAAGACCATTGAGTTCCGGGTGCGCCGTGAGGATGTCTTCGGTCACGGTGAGGGAGCGGGCATACTCCGCCATGCCGTACTGCCGGGCGACCAGCTTGATTTCAGGAAACTCCTTGGCGAGCGTATCCTCGAACCCCTGCTCGCGCGCCAGCGTCGAGGCGCTGCCGGGTGCGTTGGCGATCAAGGCCACCTTGCCGCGCTTGCCGAGGATTTGGCTGAGGCGCCGCGCGCCCATCACCCCGCCGCCGTAGTTGTCCGTAGCCACAAATGACACGTACTCGTCCGTGTTGGCCCCCGAGTCGATGATGGTCAGCGGGATTCCGGCTTCGTGGACGCGATGGATAGCCGGCGCCAGCGCGTCGCGGTCGTTAGGGGCGAGCACGATGCCGTCCACGTGGCGATTGATAAAGTCGTCCACGATGGTGATCTGGCGGGTGAAATCGGATTCGAGCGCCGGGCCGTTCCAGTCGATGTCCACCCCGGCCTCTTTAGCCTCGGCAGCCGCGCCCGCGTGGACGGTCTGCCAGAAGGCGTTTGCCTGGCCCTTCGGGATCACGGCGTAGAGCGGCCGCTCGCGCCGCCGGCAGGCAGGAACAACGAGGGCGAGGGACAGGGCCAGGAGGACGGGCAACGAATTCTGAATTCTGAATTCTGAATTGTGAACCGAACCGGCCGGCCGAAGCTCTCTCGGCGCCGCGGAGTTCCCAATCGCTGATTTAGAATCCAGAGAACTCATAGTCAGTTTTCAGTTATCAGCTCTCAGTTGTCAGTCAAAAGCCAAAGGTCGAAAGTCTTTCCTTGACTGAAAACTGATAACTGGGAACTGAGGACTTCTTCGTTCATCATTCATCGTTTAACTGCGACCGTCAGTGGAGACTGAGCACTCCCTTGATGTAGTCCTCGCGCTGGAAGTCGCGCTCGAAGGCGTTGTGGATGTCCTCGAGAGCTGAATACAGGTGGGTGATGAACGGCAGCACCTGCACTTTCTTCGAGTACACCCATTCGAGGGCCCGCCGATAGGTCAGGGACCGTCCGTCGCTGTCGAAGCCGCCGGAAGCGCCGATGCCCGCGACCAGCGTGGGCTCCATGAAGAAAATAGGATCGAGCACGCTGATGTCGAGTCCTTTGTGCCCCGCGCCGTAGATAAGAATCGTCGCTTGCTTGCGAATCAGGCTCGGCGCCTGTCTGTAGACGGCGGGATTGCCGCAGGCCTCGATGAGGTAATGCACCCGTTCGCCGGAGGTCAGCTCGCGGACAGCCTCCGCGAGGTCGGCGCGCGCCGCGTTGACCGGCGTGCCGCCCAGACGCTCGGCCAGTTTCAAATTCTTCTCGCGGATGTCGCTCACCACAATGAGCCCGTCGAACCGCTTGACGTTGCGCAGGTACTGGAGGAAGAGCAGGCCGGCAGGGCCCGCGCCGCAGATCAGCACGTTGCGAATGCGCTCTGTCCCACCGGCGCCGTCGAACGTGTAACGCCCGCGAGCGCGGTCGACCCGGTCGCTCGAATGGGTCACGCAAGCCAGCGGCTCGACCAATGCGCCCTGCTCAGTCGGCATGTCTTCAGGCAATTTGACGCAATTGACGGCCGGGATGGCAATGTATTCCGCGAGAGCGCCGGGAAGACCTGTGATGCCGTGTTCCCGGTAATACTGGCACTGGTGCGAGTCGCCTGAGGCGCAATACGGGCACAGCGGCGAACGACCCTGGCTCACGCAGTTCAGTCCCTGATCGCACAAGACGCGGTCGCCGGGCTTCAAGTCCTTCACCTCGCGACCCGCTTCCAGAATCTCGCCGCTGAATTCGTGGCCGAGAATCTGAGGCTGCACGGTGAGAGGGATCGGGCGGCCCTGCGGGTCGAAGTTGTAATTGCCGTGCCCCTGGAACAGGTGCAGGTCCGTGCCACAGACGCCCACCGCCCCGACGCGGATCAGCGCGTCGCGGGGCCTGACTTCGGGGTCGGGAACGCCCCGCACGGTCATTTGCGCGACGTCTTCAAGGACGGCAGCTTTCATAAAAGAAGTTCCTCAGTATTTCAGTCTATCAGTTGGTCAGTCTTGAACTGAAAAACTGACAAACTGACAAACTGAATGACTTCCTTATTCCTCCAGGTCCCGCGTATCCAGCCGCCCTGCCCTATGCAGACGCTCGAAAATCTCGATCGTCTCGCGGATCCCCCGCTCGAGAGGCGTGCGCGGTGCCTCGCCCAGGTCACGGACCAGGGCGCTGTCGTCCAGGTCGTAGGCGATGGGCAGAGGCTTGCCTTCAGCGCGGATCATTCTCTCTCCCTGTAGGCTCCCTCCTCCATGCGGGATCCCTCCGTGCGGGATCTCCCCCTGAGGGCCGCGAGCGCGCCGCG
>QHZK01000556.1:0-1262 GCA_003224635.1 Acidobacteriota bacterium
AAGGCCCCCGAAGTCTATCAGTGAAGCGCGGCCCACGCCGCCCGCTGCATCGGCCGCCCAGGGCGTCGGTCCTTGCGCTGCTCCGCCGGCGCACACATGACCTTACTTCTTCTGTCCGGGGCACGTCTCCCAGAAAGGGAATTCGACCTGCGGGTGGACGCCCCGCGCCCCCCTCTTGCGTATCTCGGCATCCTGTCGACGCTGATCGCTAGTTCGGCGGGGCTGCTGCACCGGCTTTGCACCCGTGTTCCGCGCCACCCCGAATGTCCCTGCCCCGGTTCACGATTAACACCTTGGTGTTATTCGCGGAATGCTGCTTTACCATCGACGAGAATTGCCGGAGGTTTGACCGTCGTCACGGACGTGTTGAGTCAGGATCAGCACCCGTGCTGGCGGTCCGCCACGCGCATCCGTAGGCAGCGTGAGTCAACTCAGAGACGACGAGATTAGAGATTCGCGCTCGGCTCCCTCTCTCCCCTTGAGCCTCGATCGGTTAGCCACCAGGGCACATCGCCTAGGCTGCCAAGGCACGTGCAACCGGCTGAGCGGATTTCAAGTCCCGCCGCCGACTACATCTAACCATCCTCAGCTAAAGACATAGGCGACGCGGAAGGTGCGAGTTGCATTGGGCTCAAGTGGAGCCGAATGAGGCCCTTTTTGGGGGGCTCGCGGGGACAGCGCTGGGCACACCGAATTCGTCCTAGAGGATTCGCCTCATATCTCGTGAGACGTCGGCGACCCCGAGCCGTCAGGAGGCGCCTGTATCGAGCGCCTCATTAGGACGAACTGCTCACCAGGCTTTATCCCTGCAGCATCGGAGGGTCGAAGCGCGTAGGACTGGGGTTTGTCCGGATCGTCTCCATGGATCACCAATGACGCTAGGCGGTCCCCGTCCACGCGAATATTGATAAAGTGCGGTCCAAGTTCAGAGAATGGCAATGGCACATCACCATGCAGCCGCGAGACATCGAAACTCGACACCGACACGATCTTGGTGTCCGAAACGGTCTGTTGCGCGCCTGACGCAGCGTGTACTACCTCAAGGCGAACAACGTGCTCACCGGCTGCGAGCCGCAGAGCCATCGCCGCGAACGCTCGTACTTTGACAGGGTAGCTTCTCGAGTACATGGCGACAAACTCGCTCTCAAAGACCAACTCCACGTCTACGGCACGACAAGCGTGGCAAATCGTGAAGTAGACGAGCACGGCACCACCACGCTTCTCGAGTTCGTCATCTGAGCAACTGGAGTTTTGTCGCTCCA
>QHZK01000556.1:1328-3958 GCA_003224635.1 Acidobacteriota bacterium
CTGGCCGTCGATGTAGCAAGTGAGGAACATCGGCCCGCGATGCTGGATTTCCGCAGTAACCTGGCTTACGAAATCTTGCGGCTCAGGGAAGTGCTGGAGCGTGATCGTGCCCTCGCCGAGGAGAACGCTCCGCGAAGAGGAATCCAGCACAACCCTCAGAACGTGTTCACCGTTCGTTCCCCAAAGGCCCAGCGCCACCAGAAAGGAAAGCGTGGTCGGATACCTCTCGGCTGCGGTGTAGCGCATCAAGCCGCCGAACCGTGCGAATCCTGGACGTAGCTCGGCTTCAGCACATGTCAGTAGGTAGGTCGCATGCCACTTGGGCAAGCTTCGCTCGGCTGGAACCGGGGCGAAGTCCTGAAAGCGTACGGGGTTCCTGCCTGTCAGCATAAGCCTCAGTGGCTCGACAACGGGGACGGATTGGTTCGCAGCGAGATCGGTCTGCGTCCATCGTCCCGCTTTCATCTCCATCCGCCTCGCTCTGGGCGGCTGGTCAGGATCGAGGTCGATCTGCCAGTAGGTGAATGGCCGTATCCCCCGGGATTCGACCAGCACGATTTGCAGCATCCCGCCCACAGTCAGTTCGCCAAGTCGGTGAAGCGCGTCTTCCAAACCGGGGAGCAACCTGTCGACCCGTACCTTCAAGTCGACCCGTTCAGAACGGTCGACACCATGCATCTCCTCCGCAAGATAGTCAGCCACGCCGGCACCCGAGCCCACGACGACGAAGTTATTGTTGGGGATCTGCGCTACGAAATTCGGAGCCTCGAAGGTGTAAAGCAACACGCTGCCCGATTGGCTCGTACCAGCGAGAATGAATGATGTTGGGGGTCGGTGACCGACCTTCGCGGCGTATTCTTGATAGCAGCTACGGGCGATGCGGGGCAGAACTAATACAATCCGTTCGGGCTCGGCTCTTCTCGGGTCGGCCGCAATCCGGCGACGAAGAAGTCGAGCGACCGCCTCTGGTACACGGATGTCGTCCCCCGCGTAGGCGAGCCCGACTTTGCGATCGAGAGCTAAAATTTTTTGAAGGCGATCCTCATAGTGCGGGAACTGCGGCGTTTTCCAGGTCGCCCGTGAGTCAGTGATCAGCGCCACGCCCTCGGGGAACCGACACGCTGCTGCGATAGTCACGCAATTGATTCTAGCGTAGACACTTCGCGCTGGACCCCTACCAGGCCCCGATCCATTCCCCGTACCAAGGCCGATCCATGCCTGTAAGGTCTGTGCTCTCTTGGAGTGCTCTCTAACGCGGCCTTCGATAACACAGGTTCGAATCCCCAACGGGAACAAACGAAGGGACTGTTGGCGGCCTTCCCTTAGACGTGCTGGCGCTCGCCGGCCGATGAGGACGGATAGTTGGGGTCCATTAAGCCTCATCGCCGCTAAGATAATTCTGTGAAGCGGCGCCCGCCACGGACGTGAGCGAACGACTTCCAGTGACGGCGCGCGGGACAGAACCGACGAGCGCGACGGTGGTCGGCTCGGTGTTCGACCTGGACTGGCTCCGGGGTCGCCCGGACCCAGCGCTGGCGCCCGCCGACCAGACAGAGATGCAGGCGGCGATGGCGGAGCCGGATCTCGCGTTCCCACTGCTGCCGATGCAGGTAGAGAAAGGTGGCGGTCACGACCTTCGGGTAGAACTTGGCCGGCGAGAGCGCCTCGGGCGCGAGCCCGACCTGCGCGGCGCCGTCGCTCTGGGCTACGCGCAGGGCGTTGTAGACGATCGCCGCCGCGTAGACCTGCATGGCCACCGCATTGGGATTGGCGGCGTACAGGCGATTGAGATTGAGCACTTCCTTGAGATCGAAGAACATCCGTTCCACGCCCCAGCGATGCGGGTAGAGATCGAGCGCCTCCTCGGCGCTCAAGCGGCGGGGCGCCAGCACGTTGGTGAGCAACTCGTAGCGGGTGCCCCCGCGTCGCCAGCGGATGTGCCGGAGCAATTGCGTCGGGGCGGACGCCCCCGTGCCCGCGCGCACCAGCCAGTCCTCGAGCAGGCCCCCATGGATACGGCGTTTGCGCAGGCGCTGGAGCTTGTGCAGGCTTAGCTGCCGATTGCGTCGCACGACGCCCCAGCAGTGGTGCCGGCCCAAGGCGGCGAAGAAGTCGGCGGTACCGTAGAGCCGATCGCCCAGGACGAGCGTGTCGCGGACGAGGTCGGCCACGGCGGCTTTCGCGCGCGTCATTTCGCTGGCCGCCGCGTCGGCGCTGAAGTGCAGGTGGCGGCACAGCCCGCGCCCCACATCGTAGACTCCGAGCAGGCAGCCCGGCAGGACCACGGCGCGTTCGTTCCACAACAGCTTCAGCCGATGCGCGATGGCGGCCAAGCGCGACCCATCGAGGATCACGAGGGCGGCGAACCGCTCCCGCACGGGCGCGATCTCGGCGGCGTAGCGCGGGGGCACCGCCGTGACCACGCGGGCCGTGAAGCGTTGGAAGACCTCGGCGAAGAACGCGGGCCGCAGATCCCGACAGCGCTGAAAGAATGCTTCGGGGCTCGCCTCGATCCGGGGGAACGTCGGATCCCGCCCCTCCAGCGAGTCGACCAGGGCTTGACTCAACGCCTTCGGGGCCCGCAACACCACCGCCGTCCAGAAGCGGATCAAGGCTTCGAGGGTCCACAC
>QHZK01000557.1 GCA_003224635.1 Acidobacteriota bacterium
CGGTATGGGCGTCGATTTCAGCGATTATGACAACGACGGCCGCCCGGACATCCTCGTGACCAACCTTGCGACCGAGGTCTACGCGCTGTATCACAACGACGCCAACGGGCTGTTCAGCTACGTCAGCCTGCCCACGGGCCTGGGGGCGCTCAGCTCGCGCAGCTCCGGCTGGGGCGTGGGCTGGGAGGACTTTGACAACGACGGCTGGAAGGACCTGTTTGTGGCGCAGAGCCACGTGCTCGATACTATCGAGCGCATGGACCCCGGCCTGCGCTACAAAGAGCCGCCGCTGCTGGCGCGAAACACAGGGGGAAAACTCGAGCGCGTCGCGATCGCCGGCGTCGGCCCCGTGGCCGGGCGTGGCGCCGCTTTCGGCGACCTCGACCGCAACGGTTTCGTCGACGTCGTCATGACCGTCCTGGGCGGGCGGCCCGTGGTCCTGCGGAACGCCGGCAACACGAACCACTGGCTCGACATTTATCTGATCGGCACTCATAGCAACCGCGACGGCTTTGGCGCCAAGGTGAAGGTGAATGGTCAGTACGGTTACGCCTCGTCGGCGGGAAGCTATGTTTCCGCGAACGACAAAACCCTGCACTTCGGATTGGGCTCGGCGCGCGAGGCCACTGTCGAGGTCCGCTGGCCCAGCGGGAAGACACAGGCGATGGAGCACGTCCCGGCGGACCAGGTCTTGAAAGTGAAGGAGCCATGACCGCGATCCTGATCGGTGTTTGTCTGATGTTGCAGGCAACTCCGCCGCCAGCGGCGGACACGGTCGAAACGCACTTGAAGCGCGCCGCTGCCTTCGAGCAGAAGCGCGATTACGACGGCGCCATCCCCGAATTGCGCCGCGCCCTCGAGCTCCAGCCGGACTCGGTCGAGGCCCACGGCATGCTGGGCGAGGCGCTCCTCGCGCGGGGTTACTCCGCTGAGGCCATCCCCCACCTCGAGCGGGCCGAGAGGCTGGATCTCTTGGGTATCGCCTTGACCGAGGAACACCGCACGGCGCAGGCCATCGAAGCGCTTCTCACGGCCTTGCAGAAGAAGCCCAACGACCCCGATCTGCTCTTCTACCTCGGGAAAGCCTCCGGGTTTCTTTCGAAGAAGTCTTTCGACCGGCTGATTACGTCCAGCCCCGAATCGGCGCGCGCCCACGAGCTCATGGCGGAGAGTTACCTCGCGCAGCAACAAATCTCGAACGCCGAACGCGAATATCGCCAGGCGCTCGACCTGCGCCCGGACTTGCGCGGCGTCCACCTGGCGCTGGGTCTGCTGAAGCTCGGGGCCGGCAATCTCGACGAGGCCGAACCGGAATTTCGCGCCGAGGTCAAGCTCAGCCCAGGCGACGGTGAAGCCGTGTGGCGCCTCGGCTCCGTATTGCTTCAGAAGGGACGCACGCGCGAGGCGCTCGCCGAACTCGAGCGCGCCGACAAGCTCCGCCCGCAGATGATCGAGACCCTGTACGATCTTGGAAAGGCTTCGGCCCTGGAGAACCATCCGGACGCCGCCGAAAAGGCGTGGCTCGAAGTCATCCGTCTCGATGGCACGAGCGAGCTGGCCGCGTCCGCCCACCTGCAACTGTCGCAGCTTTATCGGAGGCAAGGAAAGCTTGCCGAGGCCGACGGGCACTTGCAGAGGTACCGGGCGATGGCGAAAGGCAAAAGCCCGAACTAGCCTAGGCGCTAAATTGGCTTCGTTTCCGCCCAATCCCCCTTGAAGAAGCCGAATACAGCCCGAATACAGCCCGAATACAGTAAGATGGGCGGGCAAGATTGGGTTCGTCTTTTGTCTGCTGCCTGCGCCGGGCTTCGGCAGAAACTGCCGGCTCGACAAAAAAGCGCCCTCCGGCCTCGATTTCTCTGGTCTCCTCTCCCCTTCTAACTCCTTGATTTCTAAGGCCAAAAAATTGTGTCCCACGCGTCCCACGCGTCCCCATTGTCTCATTTGGAAGTGCTAGTCTGGGAAGTGGGAACGAGTTCGCTCTGCGCCAGCAGCCGTTTTGGGGTTGCGGCGGGCACTGAGGAACAAGCCCTCCGCGACCAAGCGCAGACTTCCGACTTGCAAGGAAGTCTGCGGCTTGTCAGGTGAGAGCGGCAACGCTTTCCAGTGACGGTCGGCTTTCCGAGCTGACCATCGTCCAACGGCGGTTCAGTTCTGTTCCTTCGATGGATTTGGCAAGCGCTGCATGTGCTTGCTAATTATTGAGCATTTTACGCTCCCGGAGCAAATGCCCGGACTGTTTATACGTATCTTATCGCGATTAGGTGTCAATGGCTAAATATATAGCAAAACTCCCGGAGCAGCGCATTGTCCATTTCTGACAGGCAACTCTTTCTGCGTACGCCGAGGGCGGTCCAACTCGGCCCAGAAGGAGATTCCGCGCTGCGCTCGGAATGACAGCGCTGCGAAACGTCCTTCCGCAGTCCGGTAGACGACTGCCAACCTGCAATCTCCAATCGACGTTCACAATCTTTTGGCTCCCGCTCACATCGCAATTTACTCCTCCCTCGGAGGACGCTCCATCAATTCGCGGATGGCCTCGCGCGGGGACACTTGCCCTTCGAGCAGGCGGTGTACTTGCTCGGTGATGGGCATCTCGACGCCGTGCCG